>NZ_JBBHKR010000019.1:0-25477 GCF_037389425.1 Stygiolobus sp. CP850M | reverse complement strand
CGAAATCGTAAAAACCAAATCTGTTTAGCAAGACCCCTCTGAGTCCACTCCTCTCAGCCCCCGCATAATCCATTTCCATTATATCACCCACATGGTATATCGGGATTCCTACTCTCCTAGTGACTATACTGAATATCTTAGGGTTTGGTTTCACTAACCCCACTTCAAAAGAAAAGATTGTGTGAGTAAAGTACTTGTTCAAACCCAATTCTTCGACTACTTTTTTAGCCCTAGGCGTAGCGTTAGACACCAGAACAATTTTGTATCCCTTACTCTTAGCCCACTCTAAGAAATCCTCCGCGTCCTCTAAGAGGAAATATTCGTCTCCTCTCTTAATCCCATTAATTTCCATTATCAGTTTTTCATCAGTGGGCTTTATGCCCAGTTCGTAGAGGAAATCCCTTACATCGAAGGGGTTAACTCCGTTTTCGTCGGGAAAATTGTGTTTAGCCATTACTTTTACATAAGCTCTATAGACTTTCCTCAGCGAGAATGTATAACCGTGGTCCTTAAGGATTTCATATATAAGTTCATACCGTCTCGGCGTAAAGGAGACTAATGTGTCCCCTAAGTCTACGCTAATGACTGTCACGACAAATATTAGCTCTCGTAGCTTATAAATTCTTTGATGAAAAGTATATAAAGTAATATATAGTCTGTATAAAATCTTTAAGGGTAAAACTCCTTGTCGTCAACCAGTTACCACCTCTCCTTTTAATCTATCATTCTTATTGTTGTTAGTTTTAACTATAATACAAGTGATCGATGTTTAATTTTCCTTTGATTTAATTATGTCATTGTTTCAACATTATAAAATATTGAGATAAAGTATTTTTATTTCTACCGTGTCAATATTTATTATGGATTAACTTGGGACTAATTCCCTTGTTTTACGGAGAGGAGATTCTCACATGTTTTGTGCATCATCTATTTTGTCTTTAACTGTTTTAAGGGTAGAAAGGTACCTATTTCACGTATTCGAATGGTATTACAATATTCGTGCTTACTGATTAATAGTGAAGAAGTGACAACAAGGACAATAATATTAATAAGACCACAAAGATCACATCCCTTTTAGAACCCTTCCTACCGAGAAGTGTTATTTCTTTAGGTGATTTTAACTTTTCTCCGGGTCTTAAAAACCTCGTTGAAGGTTCTATCAACGACACAAGTAATAGGGGAGTGTTTAAGCTAATCAAAGTAAGTATTACTAACGATAATATCCAAGATGCTTGGACTATAGATTTATCGAGTCTCCGATAAGGTATCTTATATTCTACGTATAGGGCCCCCTCGAATATATATAATATCCAATAAATATCGGGTATAAGAAACTGGTTGCCCTCAAATAAAGCCCAAACTAGGGACAATGAGACTACAAATGTCGTGCCAAGAACGTTTCCCCACAACGTATTTTTATTAAAATAGAAAGTCAATGTTACTATTAATAACACTATTGGTACAATTATATACATTATTACATTATTAATTTCAATAAAAATGTAGGGAATTGCAGCTAAAAGTATTAACAGTATATCCTTATAGTCAATCTTTAAAGTCATGATTTTAGGTTGTAAGTGCTCAAGTATAGGCAGAGTATATGCTATTACTGGGATCAACAGTAGAGCTCTGGTTACGTTAACTCCAAAGAATGGAATTAATGAAACTACATAAGACAAGATTCCTACAAAGTATAAGGCGTGATTTCTCACTCTCATTTTCATTTAATCACCTGCTTTAAGTAAGTATTAAAAAACAATAGAATTACACACCTTGGAAAGATGTAGATAATAGGAAAACCGGTAATGATAATCCGTGAACGTATGTAGACTTTTACCCACTGTTCTAAATTTAATATCAAACACGAAACATGAGGAGGTCTAATTAAGACCCTCTTCTGAAGAGCATTAATAACTGATGGGACGAGTTCCTCGCGAGATATCGAATTGCACACGGATCCAACTGTGATGACTTCCATACAACATCCTTTATAACGGGGGCATTTTAATAAAACATACCTAATGTTTTAGGCTATCCAAACCATAAATAGACGGGAGTTATACATAGCATTTCAATCAACTCCTAGACACCATAAAATTTTAGCCATAAAACGCATGTAGACTCTCGAATACCCCCTTAGTAAAACCCCCAGGGGTTTTACATAATGTTCAGAGGGTATCAAAATTCCTCATATACTTAGCCAATAAAACTCCCCATAACTTCTTGATACGATTTCTTCTTTGCCTCCTTCCCATAGTAATTCTGTCACTTGTTCAGCCCGTAGTATTATTTCTCGTAATAGAGACCTGAGTAATTTACATAGTCATGTTAGGAAAGGATTGTTAAGTACGTATAATAATAGATGATTTTTTAGTTAATGTCATCATTTTTCAATTATATCAGTGTTTATCCAAATAATACTTTACAACTTTTCTAAGAGCTCTCCTTAATATCTCCTCTAAAGTCGGAGCACTTATTCCCAACTTATCCGCTAATTGAGATAATGTAATACCCCTTTCGTCATTAAAATAGCCTAGCTTGTATGCTAATTGGAGAATTTCCATCTGCCTCTTAGTTAGTTCTGCGCTAGATATCTCCGAGACGTTCAAGACTGTTACTTTTACTCCTTCTTTCGATAATTTGGTTAAAAATTCTTTAAATGATGAGCTAGCAGGTACAAGTAAAGTGTAGAGTAAAGTCCTTTCTTTTAGTACTTTTATTTTTTCTACGACTACATCAGAAGTATAAAGTATCCTGCATACTGCACATCCACTAGTTCTCACCCATACTTTAGTTTCACTGAGTTTTAGCACTTTAACGCTATTTGACT
The DNA here is from genome assembly GCF_037389425.1 of Stygiolobus sp. CP850M. Classification (NCBI taxonomy): domain Archaea; kingdom Thermoproteati; phylum Thermoproteota; class Thermoprotei; order Sulfolobales; family Sulfolobaceae; genus Stygiolobus; species Stygiolobus sp. CP850M. Next base: position 22,647 of record NZ_JBBHKR010000019.1, on the reverse strand, counting down.
TTAATTTTAGGACTTCATTCTTCCCTATCTCCTTTTCGAAACTAACTATATGATCCGTAGTCTGTTCTCCTAACTTAACGTTCTCCACACTCGCCTTAAGTCCCGTTAATGATATTACATTCATTACTTCACAAGGGTGATCCTCTACTAGTAGTGTTACTTCAAAGGGGGTTCTATACATGACCTATAGAATGGACTTCAAACCTTTAATACCTTCTCTAAATACTCTTTTAACGCCACCGCATTATTGTAGGGAGATTTTGAGGCATAAAGTAAGGTTACATTATTCCCCTTTTTAATTAACTGTAAGAGTATTTCAACCTTAGGATTTCTACTGAGTTCCTCAAAGTACCTCCTTTTAAACTCCTCCCATTTATCAGGTTCGTGATTATACCATCTCCTTAGTTCATCACTAGGGGCTACGTCCTTGAGCCAAACGTCTATTTGGCTTCTCCTGATACCTCTAGGCCACAACCTGCCTACTAAAATCCTTATTCCATCATCCTTTTCTAAAGGATCGTAAACTCTCTTAACTTTTATCATGATATGAGTGTTTTGCTCTCTCCATAATAAAAATAAGGAGGCTAATAGGTTAGGTATATCGATTTTAAAGTACACCACCGTTGATCTTTATCCTATCCCATTTCATTTCCTTTATTTTTTTAACTTTCAGACAAGTTTACTAAATTTAAGGTATTTACAGCACCTTTAGACTCATCTTCCAATCATGTACTATTATTACCTTCAACTTCGTAAACATAAGCACTAGTTAATGGGTACTTAAATACTCACGGATAATCTAAGGGATTATGGTCTCTTAATGCAGTTTCACCTAGAGTAATTGTATCCAGGCATATAATGATGTGTGAATACTAGGTGTTTAAGCAACGAAACTACGTGAAATTTCGACGTAGTATTTCATCAACCCTACCAAGTACATTTTCATGACGTTACGAAAAATTAGCCTTAAGCTGGTACGAATCACGTTAATCTGACCAGTACTTGAAGAAATCAGGATTTAATCCCATGTAATTCAAGGAGATACATCCTTTGGGTATGCTCGACTTAGGAGGTCAAAGACTAATTGTTGGTAAGTTTTTTTCGCTTTCCTCTAGCATTTTTCTAACCTTTTCCACTCTCGGTATTATATCACTTACTGTAAGCTTAGCCTCATGAAAACCCCATACATAAAGTGAGTAACCAGCATCCCAGCCTGACAATACCCAGTCCCCCAATTTTTGGGAGAGCTTACTAGAAGCCGAGACAAGGAGATAAGTATACCACCTACCCTCCCTTAAGGTCTTTTGGTATTCCTCAAGGTTGAACTTCTCGGCTAAAGCTTTTATCAACTCTTCCGCGACTTTATAAGCCTTCTCAGAAGCCTGAATTGCGTCACCCTTATTTAAGTACTCCTCACATTCCCTCATATACCTTTTAGCTAGGTCAAGCCTAAGCCTTATCTCCTCTTTAGGGTCGTTCTTACTTATCAAGCTTATCAGTATATCTTCAACGTTAATTCCCATATCTTCTGCCTTCCTTATCAACTCCTCCATAAGAAATACTAGTTAACAATAGTTAAAAACCATTTGACCTAGAAAAGCTTAAGAGTCAATGTTCACGGAAACTCCGAGGGACATAGCCTAAACGATAATCGTGAGAAGTTTTTGTAGCCGACGTAATGAATCGTGAAACTCTTGTTGTGCAAATCGGTTAGGTATATTTTAGACCTTAACTACGTAATTTATATGATGGAAGAGTTGATAAAAAGAGCTGAAGAGATGGGGATTGATGCCGAGGATTTAATAATTACAGCGATGTCAAGGAAAGACCCTAAAGAGGGAATTAAGCTTAGACTTACCCTCGCTAGGAAATATATGGCTAAGGACGGGAGTAATTGAAGAGGGGCAAATCAAACTTCTCTGATAAGGCTTTAATAACTTCCTTAACGACCTTATATGCCTTTTCAGAAGCAGTATCGAATCGCCGTCTTAAGTTAAAGTGCCTTTTCTCGAACTCAGCTATTTCTTATTAATCTTTTCAAATGCTCTTGTTAGCGATTGATCAAAGGTCACTACCCTCTTAATTTTTAGCCTCTTCGAGAGGGACAAAGTGGTACAGTCAGTAAAACTTAATTCATCAAACTTGTTAAACAGTTCCCACGCTGTTTTAAAGTCCTCATCATTAACTCTTATCACGTCCAAGTTCTCCAAAATATTCTCACCTACCTCTTGAGCTATCCATGGCACCTTAGCCCTTAAAAACGTGACTACCTCGTCGAAGATATAATCTGAAATAACTAGCTTATCGTTGGCTATCTCGTCGAAGATCTTCAGGGCCTCTCTATGTCTGGAATCCCTCTTATTGTAAAAAGCTATTAGGAAACTCGTGTCAAGGATTATCATATATCACACTGTCGACGTCAATATTACTAGTATCAATACCCCAATCCTTTATAGCTTCCTTCATTTTCTCATAATTTTTCCTTTTGAAATTTTTCATCACATACTCAAAAAATGACTCCTTATTATCAATTGCAAAGGATATAAGGTAGTCTTGCAGTTCCTCCAAAGTCAGCTTAGTATTTGACTTCAGCAAAATCTCAGCCCTTAAATTTTCAAGGTCGAGCTTTGTCTTGTCTTTGACTTTTATTGTAGTTACCACGAGATAAAGTATACTTTTCTACTAAATATACTTTTCCACCTCTCTCTTGACTATGTTCGAGACCTTAGAAACACGTTCAGTGATGGCTCTGTTAGTGATATAGTTCCTCAAGATTCACTTTTATTTCTACAAGGTTAGAATTATTGATTGTAAACTAAGAGGAACTGACTTCCAACCCGGCTGTGAGTGTTTCTTTAACGATGGACTCCTAATTTCTTATCATAGGAAAAGTGGAGAAGGTCAGAGACTTTATCTCATTTAGATTAACCACTTTAATACCATCACGGTCGTTTTATATCAGCATAAACACTTAAGCTTACTACGAGAAACCTCGATAATCTCATTTAGGGCAATAGACGGATAAATAAACTAGGTTTACAAACATAATGATTATTCGACGTTCCCTTGCTTGTTAAAAAATCCAACTTTCGTTATTAATCGGGAGTACCTCTGAGCTAAGTCAACGTGTCGTAGTTAATATCTTAATTACCTCTTGAACTTCAGATCACACTCTCTTTATATCTTTTAAAAGTCTCTAAGACTTCTTTCCAGTTTTTCACATCCTCAATAGTCCTCTCCCCTCCTTCATAAACTATACTCAAATCCGCTGTAGAGTCACTAATCCTCAATACTCTTATCTCCCTTACTCTGTCTAAAGGTATCTTTAACCTACCTACCTCAACCCGTTCCGGTGTTATTCTGAAGTGTAGATAGGGGTATGACTTTACAGCTAGGATAATTGAGATTGACATTAAAGCTGCAGCTAATACACCAAATAAGAGTATTTTATTCAAGAAAATCCCGACATCAACCAAAACGTACCCGAGCCAAAAGATAATTTGTATGTAGAGGAATAACTTATCTCCTTTCTTAGTATGTATCCCCAACATTAGCGGGGCTTTCATAATTAATATTTTGAAAAGGTGAAATATAAGCTTTGTCTATATCCAGTTCTCTCATTCGATAATGAAGGCTGGTGATAATTTCGCCAATTAAGTACAAATTGTATAAATAGATTAGGATCGAGTTTCGTTTTCAATCTGAACAGTGTTTACATGTTAACTAAAATAACAGTCATTACTTTAAAAACATATAAAAAATTGCTGAGAATCTGAGTACTCAAATGATGCAACTACGAAACCAACTATTATCGCACGGTACCTTAATGAATGGTCATGGAGTAGGTTCTCTATATTTGAGGGAGTATTCTGAGGCTGGGAGAATCATTACTCCTTCGGTGATATTTTCCGTGGCCTTTTCCAAATCTTTTTTCCGGAGAAACGAAGTGTGAGAGTCTCCTTAGAACAGAAGATAAATTTTATCTCTCTCCTTACATTGTCATTAATTCATAGCCAATGATGTTAACTGTCCCATTTCGTTAATCCTACAATGGTCTGCTACCAAGTCTTAACCCATTAACCTCTCTAAATAAGCCTTCCATACGTGCGACGTAAGATTGGTAAATTGAATCCTGATACCTTCAACACTTTTTGTATTATAATCGATGTGTGCAGCTTTTATTCAATTTTTCTTGTTCACTATACTGCATAAGTAAAGTCTTAAGCTTGTTCACTATACTGCATAAGTTAATATAAAGTAGGGTGAGAATATACACGGGATGAGCGAGATAAAACAAGTCCTAGTAGACCAAAAAGTTAGGCTGGAAAGAAAATTTGAAAGGGAGAGAATAATAGAGAGGGACGTACCGGATTTAAAAAAGTACCTCAACCATCCGAACATTTTAGCTATCCTTGGCGTTAGGAGGAGCGGGAAATCTACACTGGCTGAAATGCTCTTGAGGAACGAGGACTTCGGTTACGTTAACTTTGACGACGATAGGTTAGCAGGGATAAAGGTCGAAGACTTACACAAGCTGGAGAAAGCCATATACGAACTCTTCGGAGATGTGAATTACTTCCTCTTTGATGAAATACACAACGTCGAGGGGTGGGAACTATTCGTGAACAGGTTAAGGGAGGATGGGAAAAAGGTAATCGTAACCGGGAGTAATTCCAAGATGCTTTCTGGCGAACTGTCAACAGCCCTAACAGGAAGGCATACTGACTTTGTATTATTCCCGTTCTCTTTTTCTGAGTACTTGAGGTTTAAGGGTGTCAAAATCGAGGAAATCGGAGGAGTATTTACGACTCCCTCAGAGGGTTTGATAAAGAGGGAATTAGAAAACTACATCAAAGTGGGCGGGTTTCCGGAAGTGTTAAAGATCTCTGAGGACCTTGTCTTTTCTATTTTCTCAGATATAGTCTACAAGGACGTCGTCCAGAGGTTGAAAATTAAGAGGGTAGAAATGTTCAAAGCTTTCGCGGTAAATGTCATAAAGTACTACTCTAATGAGATTTCGCTGTCGAGACTGTCTAAAACGTTGAAGCTGAGCAACAATACCGTTGAGGAGTGGTTTAACGGTCTCATCAACGCTTACGTGATACTCACCTCAGAGAGGTTTACCGCAAAGCCCAGAGAGGGGATGACTTCACCAAAAAAGGTTTACGTAGTTGACCCAAGTTTCATATCTGCGATAGCGTTAGATAACTCAACGGGTAGGATAATGGAGAACTTAGTAGCAATTCATTTGGTAAGGAACGGTGGAAAGCTGTTTTATTTGAAGGGTGATAATTATGAAATAGACTTTGTGACAGGGGATAAAGCTATTCAAGTTACTTACGCTTCTGGGAGGGACGAAATACCTAAGAGGGAAATTGAGGGGTTGATTAAGGTAAAGGCGAGGGAAAAAGTCGTTATAACCTGGGACTACGAAGACGAGATAGGGGAAGTAAAGTTCATCCCCATATGGAAGTTTTTATTAAGACAAAAAGGATGATTATCAAGAGATTAAAATAGACCACTGCTCGTCTCTACCTTCCTTGTGGTAGTAGTTTAGACTTAAGGAATGCTTTAGTTAGCTGTACGCAGAAAGCAGAGAAGCTTATATAAAAAATAAAAGGTTAACCTAAGAATTTTTCCGTCCCGATATTTTATTTTTCATCTAATTTCTCTATTCCTTCATCAATTTCCTCCTTCTTTATGACTAAAGGTGTAGAAGTAACTAGCCATGAAGAAGGTACGGTCACTCAAATAGTTCTATTCAAGGCTTATCCCGGAAAACGAAAGGGAATGTAGGACTCCTAATTCACACCTGCTGAAGTCTCTTTCAATAGACTATACCCAAAGTCTAAAAGAAATTATATATTAGAGTGAAAGTTGAGTTTGATTTAGATCGTTTTTTATTATTTCGAGCATCTAGGCAAAAATAACTAAAAGTCTCTGATCATAAACGTCAGTAAAACGTATTATTAGGAGAATCAGAGTAATAATATTGTGTACGAGGTATTAGATTACAAAGAAAATCCCAAATCTTATATCCACATGAAAGTTATGGAAAGTTTAGTCGAAAGTAGGTTGGCGTTAGAAATGTTGAAAAGAGGGCTTTTAACTAACGCGTCGTCTAAGGCTTTTATCTCCACAAAGGCATTTATAAGTGCTTTAATTGTAAAGGATTTTGATAAAATAATTCAGAACAAGCCTGAAAAGGAAAAAGAATGGTATGAGAGAATAGGTTATTCTTCCTCAACAACGGGTCTTATAGGAGTTTCATATGATCTTGAAAAATTAGGCTATAATGTAAGTTTAGTAGTAAGAATAGGCCCTATCTTTACATTCTTTTTCATATAACGGTTTTGACCCCAATTTAGTTAATTATAAAGATAAAGAAGAGGTTGAGAAGGATATAAAAAACGTAGTACAGTTTGTCATTGACAATGCTAAGAAGTATTTTAATGATTTTTGGAATGAAGAATTGGAAAAAGAATGGGAAAACCTAGTGAACGTGTCTAAAGACCAGTATGGCCATAGCCCAAGGCTGTAGGGTGACAGGTGTCTATTATGTAAGCCTTTGATCAGCCTTTTCTTCCTTTCATTAATTCTCAGTACGTTTAATACTCTACATCATTATCTTCACTAGTTCCTGAGATAAATCCGTAAAGTAAAATCACCCTTGTAACATTTCGTTTTCCCTTAACTCTCTTAACAAACGAAAATTCTTTTACGAGCTAACTTATCCTTAGACTAAAACCCAGCGAAATTCTGGATCGTGTACTCCTCTTGCTGTAGAGAACTGCAGAAGGCCTAGGCCAGTTAACCTATTTATAAATTAAGAATCTTCATTGACTAAAATTCAGCCTTTACTTTCTTTTTTAACTCGCTATCACTAGATATGATTTCAAGCCCGTTTTCTAATGCAGTCGTAACGTGGATCGAATCTTCTAGATCTATATCATATCTTTTAACGTTATCCATAATTTTACTCCATTCCGGCAATTCTAAGTATTCTATTCCTAGGCTCTCCAGTGCTTCATTTATTGTTTTGATAAAATCGTAATCCTTTAATGGCCTACCAAGTATTTTAGCTGATACGACGGTCAATAAAAACGGAGTCACAACAGAAGTATATTTATAGTCTTCCACGCTTAACCAATTTTTTGCTCTTTCGCCGTAAGTTTTATCTCCGGTAAGGTAATATACAAACACATTTACGTCAAAATATTTTCCCTTATTTGTCATTTAATAATACCTCTGCTAGTGCTTTATTCAATATCTCATCTATGTCTTCATTTCCTATATCCTTCTTAAATATACCATAATACTTGTTAACATCTAATACCACGGGCTCCAGTATAATTTTTCCATCTTCTATTTTTAATTTAAGTCTCTTGCTTTTTAATAATTCTCTAACTTCTTTAGGTATCGTTATTCTACCTCCAGTGTGGACAACAATTTTGTTAATTTAATATAATTTTATTCAACAATCTTTTCTCGTTCTGTAAGAAATTGTTTTCGCGTAATACTATTTAAGGGTGAGCACGGGGTTTTTATCTTGGTGAGCACATGGGAATCAAGTGGAAAGTTCCCGTGCTCACCCAAATTGTATTATTGTTATTTGAGTATATTAATGTTAAGCCAAGGTTTTACACTAGAGAGCAAGTAGCCCAAGCGTTGGCAGAATACTTGTGTGGTTTGTCCTCTTGGAGGGTTAGTTTACCGCATTCTACACTCTTGTACTATTTTAGGAGGTTGAGTTATGTTAGGTATGTTGTTTCTTTGAGTGGGGTTTATGCTGTTGATGAGACTAAGGTTTTGAGTGTTAAGGGGGATTATTACTTGTGGATTGTTAGGGATGTTAAGACTAGGGCTGTGCCTTTCTTCATGGTGAGGAGTGCTAGGAGTGGTGTTCACGTGCTAGTAATTCTCACTGCAATGAGGGGCATGGAGGAGTTAGCTAGTAAGTATTTCAAGAGGGTGGACGAGGTAATTTACTTGCACGATGGTGCTTCAATATACAACGCTTTCACTTGGCTTAACGTGAATCACAAGAGGGTAACGTTCGGAAAAAGGGACTATGCGGAACAAGGTTTTAGGAGTGTCAAACATAGGCTTTCACCAATGGACAAACACTTCCCTTGGAACTCTAACGCAAAGACGATCGAGAGATGGTTCGCAACCTATTTCCTTTTCTATAACATCCTTTACTGCCCGGTGTATTTGTTAGATAAGGGGGTGATAATAAATGTAAATATTTCAAATGAGTGAAAATGTTGTCCACACTCTCTACCTCTATCGTCAATCTTTAGTATAAACTCCTTCTTCATATTTACCCCAAACGAAACCCACTAATATAAGTTTTACCCGAAGGGTTTTGCAGGTCTCTTTATCAAAGCTAATGATGAAAAGATATGTACGAAAACACAAGTAGTTTATTGTCTAGAAATTACACTGCTTTTAAATTAACGCTTAATTTTAATGGAAATTAATGAGTAATCCACAAAACATCTGAAAACTACTTACGGAATCTTCGATTTTCTTACAAAAATTACGAGCTTTACAGTAGGTGGGACGCTACACATAATAGCTTACACCACTTTAACGCCGTCACCTATCCCTTTCAATCCCTTTTGGGATGCAACAGTCGATAGGGTTAGGAATCACCGGTTTAGCAGTATCCCTTTCCTAACTCATCTACATTCCCAACATTTTACGTTCTTTCAGAGAGTATTTTGTAGCGTTATCTAAGCTTGGAACTCTACGATTCATTAAAGGTCTACGGAAACTGGCGACTGTATATAGGTGATACCATAGCTAACTGGTTTACCCTTCAAAGGATATTGTGTGTTTTATCGGATTAATAAAACAATTATGAGTTGAAAAGGCATAACTTCTTAATCGGTTAAATAAGTCTAGGAGTATATGAAATACCTATAACATACAGGCAGTACTCCTCACCGTTAATCCATACGTTTATCTCCATTGGTATCACCGCGGTGGAATTTCCAGTGCTGTTCAATCCAAGGTTATTCAATATCTCTTGCGAATTTACCACTTCATAGGTGAAATTACCTAGAAAAATGACTTTCGAAATGATTCCGTTTATTTCAACTTGTGATACGTTAGGTGGTAATATTGCGTAAATTGTATTATTTTTGCCAAAAACATAATCTCCTAAAGGTATACTAACATTAAAAGGTAAGCATATTGTAGTGTTTGTAAGAGAGGAATTAATTAAGAGTTTATATTCTCCTGGCGGTAATACTACTAAATGTGAGAATGCAAATGGAGAAAATATTGAGAAGTTCATGTTGCAAACGTAATATATCATATACTTAAACCAAATCGTCTCACCAGGGTAAAACGTGAAGTTTATTACTGCAACGATTGGGAAGAATACTCCTGAAGGAAACAACGCGTAAGTTTTTCCGTTGTTAAAGTTTAATATTTTTATGGTGAATGGAACTGCCGGGAGGGAGGATCCAGTAATTGTGGAATTAGGTGAAAACAGGCTGATAGTATGTATTACAATGGGTTTTTGACCAACGTTAGTAAAGTTTACGAAGACATAGTATTCTCCATCAAATCCCAAGGACACTTTCTCCTCTATTCCATTACGAGTAATTACTAAGGGCTGTGTTTCCGTAGCCTTCGCAGTTGTAGTAGTACTTAAACTCTTCTGTATACTCTTTTCCGTCTTAATACCTATATAAAAAAAGAATAGAGAAGCTAAAATTACAAGAGTTAAAGCAATTAACGCTATAATTGTTTTACGCATAAAGGCAAGTAACTCTGGGTTATTATAAACCTTTTCGAAAGAAGAGGAAAGGCATCACTTCATTATCTAGAGAGACTCATTAATAGCATCGTAATTCTGGTTAACTATAACGTTGCCCGTAGTTTGCCAAATAAGAGCTAGGTGACCAAGAGGCATGGATATGGTTATACTTTTAAACTTTCCGCTTTATTAACCCTTCCTCTGTAAGTTTGACATTCTGTAGTTTTTTAATCTCTTTGGGAGATTTTAACTTATGGGGGAGGTAATAAGGTGGGCTGAGGAAAAGGGCATTGACGTCGAGGAGTTAATACTTTCAGCTTTGTCCCGTGTCGACCTTAAAGAGAGCATAAAGTTGAGAATTGAGTTGGCTGAGAAATATATGGCTGAAGCCTTTAAGTATTTAGATAAGTGTGATGCGGTTCAAGCTTCTGAAAAGGCTTATAAAGCAGCAGAAGAGGTAGTTAAGGCCCTTTCAGAGAAGTTTAATTTACATGAGCACCAGCAAGCCGTTAAGGAGGGTAGGTGGTATACTTATACGCTCGGTAATGCTTCAAGTACTATATCAACTAAGCTGGGTAATTGGGTATTAGACGGATGGAGTAGTGTGTATTTCCTCCACGTGTGGGGCTTTCATGAAGCTAAGTTAACGACTTCTGATATCACCTCATATTTAAATAGAGTTAAGGAAATGTTGGAAGAGGCTAAGAGGGTTTTAAACGAGAAGTAATGGGTTACAAGAATCGAATTCAGAAAACTCTTGTGATTTAGAGGATTTCTCGCATGAACCTAATGACGAGTTAAAAACAAATTTCGTATGATTTATAAAAAATTGTTATCCACATCCTAAATAGGATAATGATTTATAAGTCCTATACAGTTTTATAAATTATGGAGTTCTTAAAAAATAATGCACTGGATTTCTTAAATTACGCCAAGCTTCTACTACGTGATGGTAGGTATAATTTGGCATTATTTTCATTAGAGCAGGCGTTACAGCTAGGTCTAAAATACTACATTTCCAAATTAACGGGTTCTTTCCCAAAAACGCATGACATAGTAGACTTATTGAAGAGAATTATAGAGCTTACGGAGAACAAGAAGCTTAAAGAGGTCTTAAACGCAGAAATCTCTACCTTAGATTTGTTAAAACAAGCTTATATTGCCTCAAGATATTTACCTACTAATTACGATAAAGAGGCTGTTGAAAAAGCGTTAAAAGTTGTAGAGGTGATATTTAATGAGCTGGGAATATCTTAAAAGGAAGTGGGATAAGAGGAAAGAATTCCTTAATAACGCTAGGCGTTACGTGAAGTTAATTAAAGAGGTCTGCGTTAAAAAGGTGGATCCCGAGTGTAGGGTAATACTTTTCGGCTCTGTTGCAAGGGGGGATTATAGAGATGATAGTGATGTAGACGTGCTAATAATCACTGATAGGGCTAAAAGCGTATGGGATAAAGTAAACATTGAGGTCATTATCGAGAGAGAATTAGACATAGGAGATCCATTCGAATTCCATATAGTAACAAAAAGTGAATATAGGAACTGGTACGAGAAATTCATAGACGTTTATGAGGAGTTTTAGTAAGTCTCGCGAATCCTATTCAACATAAAACCACCGTTGGAACCATCACACACGGTAAGTCAAATGACCTCCATAACTTAGGTAAATTGAAATATCAGAAACATTTACTATCAGTTGAAAATATTTTCTTATTGATTTTTAATACGCTCACGGAATGTAGCGGTGAGTACTTAAAATCGGTAAACATTGATGTAATACGCCTCCTACCTACAAATAAATAGAGATCGATTAATGTCTAGAATATGTCTACTCAAGATCACGCTCAACTATATATTTGCGAAAATTTTTGGTAGATTTATACATCATCCATTAGATGAACTTTTATGAAAGATAAGATTATTTTTTCCATAAATGTTATAAGATTTTCCTCCCTAACAGCAATATGGACCTATACTGGAATAGCTCTTTATGATTTTTATCATTTATCAACACTATTAGTTATTATATTTTTACTCTCTTGGTTATCCCATATTAGTAATATCCTACATTTTAGCTGGTCATTTAACTGACAGTATCGAGTCAAGAAATACTATTATAATCTCATTACTTTCAACTTCCACAGTATTATTTTTAGGCTTCTTTTTAACTAGTGGCATAGAAGGGATAATAATACTAAGTATTCAAGCATTCCTTAAAGTAATTCCCGTGCTCACCCTAAAAAGGTATTATCATCAATGTTCTATTAATAGAGCACAAACAATTCAAATAATTCATTTTAGGTTAACAAAATTATTGTCCACACTCATTTAAACTTTAAGTACTTCTTGTAGTAAAAACTTATGATAATGATATAAACGGCGTTTATTGTGAAAAGAATTCACAATTAATGCAGATTAATAGACATGATTTTTTATTAAATATTTTTATGTTTGATGAAAGAGGATTTAGGAAATTTAAACTAAGTTTCATGAGTGAAATTATTGCTCACTCTGAGTATTAAAGAGAAAAAGTTTAATACTAGGTATACAAAGTATACTTATGACTTACACCACAATTAAAGTTTCAGATGATGTAAAAAGGAAGTTAATGAAGATTGCCGGTGAACTTAAGGCAGAAAAAGGTGAAGACATTAGCCTGAATGAGGTATTAGAATTCCTTATCAAATTATATGAAAATAATAAGCAGAATAAGAAGACGTTAAACATGGCTGCATTCAACAACCTAATCACGGAAATGAATAAGGATTCCTCAGAAAAAATTGATGATGTAGTCTATGGATAAGCTTCTATTAGATACATCATACTTCATAGCTTATCTAAACAATAACGATGTGAATCATGAAAAGGCCTTAAAATTGTCTGAAAAAATAAAAGAGTATGAGGCTGTAATTACCGATTACATATTTGACGAGCTCATAACTTTCCTAATATATCACGTTAATAAAAACTATGCCGTTAAAGTAGCTAAACTGATCTTGGAAAAGGTGAAAGAAGGTGAATTAAACATATTCCTAATAGATTGGGAAGTGTTTGTTAATGCCCTAGATTACCTTGTTAAATACGAGAGGAAATTAAGTTTTACGGACTGTACTACACTTTCTTCGATGGATAAACTAAGTACACAGTTCTTGTTAAGTTTTGATAGAGATTTCGATAATATAAACCTTTTAAAGTCTGGGAAGAGAGTAATAAATATAAGGTACTTGTAAGGAGAATTAAACTTTCGTCATGACTAACAATTTTAATTTATTCACTTAGCTCATCACCACGCCTAAACTAGGGATTATGTACTTCCAGCCACTACATGGGGAGTTTCATTGTGCCTTCCTCCTCTTCACATAGACTTCATAGTGATATCCTCCGATTTAGTATTTACATAAAAATCCATTTTTTATACTTATAACTTAGAAACCAGAGAGATTAGATGCAGGAAAAATCGTTAAAGCCTCTCTTACATTGGCATTTTTAGTGATTATCGAGTCATTTTTCCACGCTATAGTTAGGGGATAATATATCGAAACTAAATGTTAATGAGATACATACTTTCATATTCGATATGTTAGTATTCAGCGGACAATTTACAGTATATATGGTTAGGGAAAGGAGAAGTATGTGGTCATCAAGGTCAATTAAATTCCTTCTCACTAGTAGTATAATAGATATAATATTTGTAATAATATTTGTAATATTAATTTCCACATTAGGGATTCTAGTAACTCCAATTCCTTTAGAAGACGTAATATTAATACTTGCAGTAACTTTTATCTTTACAGCTGTATTTGATCATGTAAAGAATATTTCATTTAAAACCGTAAATATATAACTATAGATCACGTGTAGTTTTATTAAGGAATAGAAATCCTTCCAACATGATATTATAGACTTTTTAATATTCATTTGGAATAAAAACGAAATTTACGTCTATGTTAAATGATTACAAATTTTAACTATCCTCCTGCTTTTTTCATAGTATCATAACCAGACTTTTTGGCAAACTCCCTATATTCTCTTTTGTTAGCATGAGTTATAACCCACCTTTAATCCACTTGCAGTTATTGTGAAAAAGGCTATAGAAAATTAGAGAACGGATAAGATTCTTGTTAAGGAAAAGTTATTTTCGATCAAGTATAAGTATATTAAGTATATGAAGATAAAGACATTTCTAGTTTATATTACAGATAAGAAAGTAATAAGATCTTGGAAGAAGAATAGAAATTATAGTATGTGACATTATTTAGGTCAGAATTCTATTTTAACATCATATTTCTATACAGTTTTGAGTATCTGGATCTGGATGTACTGTTACTAAAATTAACTCACTGCTCCTTTTAGCTATTACTTATCTTATTTTCGCACAAGATCTAAAGTGAAGAACTATTCTCCATCTTTCTGATTCGCCTAGACGTAAATTAGGAGTTTGAGGAATTCCTTTTCTAAAAATGTTAATACTTCATTACTTAAGGGATCTATTGGATCATTAAATTTACTTAAATACCGCTTAATATCTTCCAAATGTTTTTTAGCATGGTCAGATAAGATCAGCACTTTTTAATACTTTCTCATTATCCATTAAATCTTTTATCTCTATTTCTATCTTTAATGGTCTATAGAGCTTATCAAAGGAAAACACAACCTCTCCCTCAATGTGCGCCCAATGTTCGACATCACCTTTTGCCAAAAGCACTTCAACAAAACCGTTGTCATATTTTATTGACTTGCACTTCTTTTGACTTTCGTTAAAAATAGACTCATCAACACGTTCTTTTATCTCTATTTCTACCTTTAATGGTCTGTAGAGCTTATCAAAGGAAAACATAACCTCTCCCAAGAATTTTATAAAATAAATAATCTCACCTTCATTTAGATTTATTACGATTTTGCCTTTTTCTGACCTTACTTTTAGTTTAGCTCTAATCCTAGAAGCTTCATCAATTAGTTCTTGTGGAGATAAAGGAATATCGATAATAGGTTTATTATTAAGTAAGTATTTCGCATAATCCTCAAGGAATTCAGCATACCTCTCTAATGAATTACTCATAGATGAGTATTCTATTTTACGCTTAAAATCTTTAATGTAATAAATCCTCTCCCTTTATGGATATAAATTATTTCTTATACTAATGCTAATTAAATTGTATTTATTATCTATTTTGAAATAATATTTTTAACTGAAAATATTATTACTTAGTTACAAACTAGTCTCAAAAAGGGAATATTTTTTATTGTCACCATAACTATTATATCTCATGCAGGAACCTTACAAGAGCTTATTAGAAAAGCTTACTAAGCTTCTTCAGGAGGAGTTTCAAGACAAGCTCATTTCCGTAGTACTTTATGGTAGTATTGCAAGGGGGGATAATAGGAAGGACAGCGATATAGATTTACTACTTGTTATAAAAGATTTGCCTAAAACTATAACTGAAAGGGTAATCCTCTTTGATAAGGTTGAAAGGAAGCTTGACGACGATATTATGAGGCTTATGGACGAGGGATATTACGTGACTTTCTCTCCTATTCTCAAAACTCCCGAAGAGGCTATGAGGTTTTCTCCTATTTACATGGACATGACTGAGGACGCAATAATTCTTTATGATAGAAACGGATTCTTTAGAAAGGTTCTGGAAAAAACTAAGAAGCGACTGAAGGAATTGGGCTTTGAGAGAGTTTGGCTATCTAAAAAGTCTTGGTATTGGAGGAAGAGGGATTACAAATTTGGAGAAATAATCGACTTCGGTGACGTGCTTGAATAATTACGATTTAGCTAAATCGTATATTAGACAAGCAGAGGAAAGAATTAAGCATGCTAAGGAAGCATTAAATGAAGGAAACTATCCTTATACTGTCAGGCAATGCCAAGAAGCAGTAGAACTCCTCCTTAAAGCAGCACTTAGGCATATAGGCGTAGAACCTCCGAAACTTCACGACGTAGGGCCTCTCCTTAGGAAAGAGAGGAATAAATTCCCCGCATGGTTCCAAGAGAAGATAGATGAGTTTGCATATTATTCCAGAGTTTTAAGAAGTGAAAGAGAACCAGCAATTCACGGAGACGAAGAAACTGGAACACCGCCAGAAGAATTATATTCAAAATTTGATGCTGAAAACGCAACAAAGATGTGCGATACTATTCATGAATTTGTAAAGAAATTAATAGTACAATGATATAACGATGATATTCACACAAAAGTACCTCTGGATTGAAATTATTTACCTAGAGAGTTGGGCTTTTCTAAAGGAGAGAAAGCAGCTGCGTCACAAGTTAAGGTAATTGTAGAGCATTTGAATGAAGGTAATATGTACTTTACTTCTGTCCCTAGAATTAAGTGTTCTCGTAAAAACTACATTTGTCGTTTAACTGCAATGAGGGAGGCCGGATATCAATTGCTCTTTAAAGGCTATCGCGGAAAAAATGCTCCATTGGTTAACGAGCAGTTGCAGTATAAAGAGTATTACGAGCTTTACAAGTAGTTAACGATACCTAGGCGTGAGGGGCAGGACGGGGGGATAAGGGCTAGAGGTTGAATACAAATTCATGAAACCTCAATGAAAGTCAGACCCTTCTGCACTTTCTACATCCATCTTAACTACTGAAAATTTTCTCAATGACTCAACTGTTGTACTCTACACTTCAATTTTTTCTTCTCCCTCTTAGATGCTGTTCCTTGATAATGTCGTCATTAACCCATTACCACACTCATAGTGGCTAAGGATATTGATTTTTAAAAGTAGCTGGCGAGTTTAAGGAACGGAAAGTCGCTTTAATTACTTAGTTTTTATTATACCGTCTTTTAGGTGTCAGTACACGAAATACTTTAAAGAGGGAAAGGAAATATTTTGTATATTTTCTATTTAGACTTCTTTTTCTATCAAGTTTTACTGAGTATTTTCTAGGAAGTACTGAAGGAGTAGTTGACCTAGGTACTATTATGAGGAACTTTTCCTTTGAAGTCAAAGAGGGGAAATTTCTGCTGAAAGGAGTTGGGTGGTCTTCGATCGTGGCGGAGTGCGACCAAAAGAAGCTAGAGGGGTTAGTAAATAAGATAGTTTCCTCAACTTTCCTTGAGCTGTTAGGCTGTAAATTCGAGGACGAGAATGGAAATTCCGTTAGTTTGGGGAAACAGCTCTTTTTAGCCCTCAGGGACGAGAGACTTTATTGTAAGCACTGGAAGGGGAATAGGGGTTAGGAATAGTGATAGGTATTGTTTAGCTTTCATTTAGATGAGAGAAGCGAGGTTACGCCCCTTGAATCCCCGGTATTGTTTAGCTTTCATTTAGATAAAGTTGTCCCTCCATTAGCCTTATTTAGATTAGGAATATCCTAAGACAAGCTTAGGCAAGACAACTCTGAACTACAGACACTATCTAGTAAAGAGATTTTGACGCTTAATATTAAATGCAGTGGAGAGGTTTTTATATCTACGTATACGTAAGATATATTATGAAAGTCGTATACAGTTTAAGAATAGACAAAGAATTAAGGGAGGAGATGGAAAAATACAATGTGAAATGGAACGAGGAAATAGAGAAATTTATAAGGGAAAAAATAGAGGAATTGAAAAAAGAAGAAGCTATGAAGAAATTACACGAAGTAATCTCCTCCTTGCCTGAAACTGAGCCCGTTGGTGTAAGATTGGTGAGGGAAGATAGGGATAATAATTGACGCTTCAATATTGGTTAAGATAATTACTAAGGAACTTGGCTGGGAAAAGTTAGAGGAATTGTTAAGAGGAGGAGAAACGTTAGATCTAGCCCTAGTTGAGGTTTCTAACGCTATATGGAAGAAGACTGTGCTACTAGGTATGATGAAGTACGAAGACTCCATAATTGCTTTAAAGGCTGTTAAAGAACTCTTACCTCAGTTATTAGTTGTTCATGAAAGTGTAGATTTCCTTCAGAGAGCAATGGAAATCTCTTTAAAGGAAAAAATACCGATCTATGATTCGCTCTACATTGCACTTGCAGAAAATAAAGGAGAAAAATTAATAACTGGAGATAAAAAGCAGCATGACGTTGCTATTAAGTACGTTAAAGTAGAATTTTACACGTGAAATAGTGTTATTCAGTGGTAAAAGAGAGATTGAGCGTAAGAGGAGGTAAAGCGTATACCTAATGACTTTATAATGATTTTATGTAGTTCGTTTCCACGAACTTTCGATCATCTTTTTACGTTGTAGTCTTATGTTAAATTATGATTCTCATATTCTAAACTTACACAAACCAAGAGGTCTTCTACGTTGTCTACTCCACAGTATTTTTAACTGACATAATAGTAACCTACAGAATTAGAAAGTAGAAAGCCAAAGTCGAAGAGAGGGAATATTTTACCTTTGAAGAGGTAAAGGAGTCACGAGAAAACGTGAGCAAAGGAGATTGGGGATAGTAGATATATGAAAGACGAAGTTCTCTTTAACGTTTCAAATAGTTTATTACTTTATAAATTCACTATAGTAAATATGCGCTCTATTAATAGATGTTAACTTTCCCAAGTTTTAACTTATTTAAAGGCGTAATAGTATTATATCCTATTTTCTGATACTTTTTAAACCTATGATCTTCTTTTTTCTGACACTTTTCATACCTATCATCTCCTTTAAACGCTTCAAGAAAATCCTTCTTAATTACGCTACCTTCCAGAACTGCAGTTATCATCTCCTTTCTCCTTTTTCTTGAAATATCAAATCCTAAGGTTATCTTGTCTACTTTACCCATAGCGACGTATTTTGCGACGTTATCCAGAAAATCATCGAGACTATCGTCAGGGATTAAAATTGGGGATAAGGCTAAATAGTAATCCTCGTTAACACCCTCACTAATAACGTCATCAGAATTTACAACCTCAATCTTTACTACCCTACTTTCTCCTCCAAAATTGATCACTTTTCCGTTCATTTCGTCACTTTTATCGGAGTCCGTGAAGACTGCATACGCTATGTTTCTCTCCTTGAAAGAAATATACCTTGCCGTATAAAGATAATGCTCTTTAACGGTCCTCGTTTGCTTATCAATACTTATTCCTATTCTATCCTGAGAGCCTATGAGCTTAAACAGAATGTTCTTTTCATAAAATATATCATAAATCCCTTTCTCCCATTTTTCGTACTCTTCTCCTCCCTTCAGTAATTCAGGTAAACTCAAGAGAGTTTCTTGCTTAACTAATGCAAACAAGTTGCCCATCCTTAGGGGGAATAAATATTCACCATCTGCTTCTATTAAAGTTCCATAAATAGTCATGTTACCCAGCAGATGTACCACGTTATTAAGCCAATCATTATTAGATGGTGGAGTGCCGTTAAATAAGATGTAGCCAAATAATCCTGCAATTGTTGAAGGTCTGGGGATTATTAACGACTGTGCTGAAGTATGAGAACCCGTGATTAAGGGCTCGAACTCACCTTGGCTCCTAAACATTAAAGGTTCTAAAGGTTTAATTAGAACTTTCTTTACAACCACTATTTCTCACCTCCGTAAATTATTCTAAGAGTATAGACAATATTAGAAACGAGATCTTTTGGAATATTTATTAGATTATCAGACACACTAAAGGCAACGTCGAAAAATTCCTTATCAAACTCAACCGTTATCTCTTTCTTCTTCTGCGAGTTCCTCTTAATCCAATATTTTAATATACTATCCGCTATTTGGTGGCCATCACTATTGTCCGATGAGATTAAATCCTTATAATTTTCATAATCATAAAGTAACGAAGTGGAGATCTTTTCTTTATCTATCTTTTCCTTCAAATCCGATATTAAGTCCAAGATAGAGGCTATAGAGCTGAAATCCGATATCGAGGACACTATAGGCCTCTTTAACGATAAGGGAATTACTGAGGTCAAGCCTTGATATCTAAATATCGCGACGTCTTTCTTAACGTATTTGAATTCGCCTTCATACTTTGCTTTATACTTTATCATCTCTTTTCCTTCCTCGAGAAGATTATAAGAATCATTAACGACCATAGATAGTGGGTCTGCATAATGAGCTATAATAACTGAGTATGACCTCCCCACTACTGGCAACGAAGGATAATAAGCTTTATTAAACCTTACAAAGCCGTTTTCTAAGCACATATTGCCTAACTTCTCATTATAACTCCCTGCAAAAGCCCTCCTGCTTTCCTTAACAAAGTTTAGGACTTCTCCCACCGGCAACATTGCGAGCAAATCGTCTCCTCCGGCGTATATTACAAACCCCTTGTGTTTGTTTATCAAATTCAATTCTGCTAATAATCCTCTGTTAAGAGCAGCAGAAATTGAAACGTGCCACGCAGGAGTAACTATGATTCTTCCCACTTTGAATATTTCAGTGAAATATTCTTTGCTAGCTCTAAATTGTTCATAGCATTTGCCAGGGTCTTTAATGCAGTTATGCATTATCCTGCTAGCTTTAGTGTAATCATTATCTTCTAAGAGAGAAGTGATGATAGAACTTACATAGCTAGTTATTTTCCCGCTCCCAGCTTTTATTAGATAAAATTTAAGAATTTTATTAATTTCGTCTTTCTTTTCGCCTATATTTGCATAATCTCCAGAATCGATAATCCCAGACAAATATGGCGTAAGTTTACCCTCAAATAAATCGCCTAGGTAATCACTATCCGCCCTAACTAAACCATAATAAGGAGAAGGAAAAGCAATTTCATGACGCTTAAATAATGATCTATAATAAGACCGCCTATCTTCATTAAACCAATGATTCTCAGGGTCTAGGCTTAAATTTATTCCTTTGTCCTTATTTTTATTAAACCAATCCCACATGGAGATTCTATTTTTATCACTATCACCACAAAAATCTTGTATAGGACCTTCTTCCTTACATATTTCATCTTTCTTTTCAATTAACTTCTCAAGAATATCAATTGAGGCAATGTCGCTGGTGGACGGAATTTCGATCTCCTTCTGATCGTTCAGAATTTCATTGACAATTTCATTAATATCGTATAGGTCTCCCAAAAGTAATACTCTCAATAATCTCGGTTCAGTTCCTAAGGCTCTCTTTACCAAACACCAAGGACATAACCTTTCTCCAGGTGAAATTAAGCTCCTTAATTTCTTAGCGTCATTCTCGTCCTTAGCTAAGCCCATTTTTACTGCTTTTTCCTCAAATCCTTCCTCTGATGGCATTATAACTACTGCAGGCAAAACACCGCAAGAAGTGCAGAATTCGTAACCTCTCTTCGATTTCTCGCCAAACTGAGGTAGATTTCCATCTTTAGTGAGCCAAAAGAGCTTTAGGTGAGATTCTGGAGCTACCTTGATTAGCTTATCCTTCTTAAATTCGCTAACTAATTGGCGATATTTTTTATCATAAACCTTCCAAGAATCTGGAGAAAGCTTATTGCTGCCAAAAATTTCCCCTTTTTCTACGCTGACTTGCCTTACACGTATTTTCAAAGGAGGAATATATACAATATCCATAGTTTTCGTCAATACATTATATACTAAATTCAAGAAGCTATCTTCTTTTCTTAAACTAGAGTACAGTTTTAACGCGTTGATGAGCTTCTTCCATGCTTTATCAAATTTATCGTTTATTACTGATACAAAGTAATTGCTATCTTTACTGGTAATTGAAGTATATCCATCTCCCTCTCTCTTAAACCCTGGCAAAATTAACGTAACTCTCCCGGGGATTATAGGATATGGAGGAATTCTCATCTTTTCAAAGAGTTCATCACCATTAAATATGTACCTAGTTACCAGATCCTTAATCTCATTAATTACATTCTCGTCTATTCTTTCTCTCCTTAATTTCTCTAGGACATAGAAAGCATAGAACTGATTGAACCTTAACGACGGGAATATAACTACATCGGGTCCGTATTCCTCTATAAACCACGTTAAAACGTACCAGAGGAGTGAAGAGACTAGATAACTTGAAATCCATAAATCTCTGGTCTTCCTTCCCTTGCTTATGAAGTCTACTACTCCTACAGTATCTATACCCAGCAAATAGGCTTTCCTTTTATTTCCTCCTTGACCTTTAAACGTTAATATCCAATTCATCATTGCAGCAGTTGCATATAAATGATCGAAAATTGTGTGAGTAGGGTTTCTAGTTTCTGGCGGTCCAGTAGAATACTGTAAATCTATCCAAAGAAGTTCATAAATTAGGTAAAAAATTTGATACGGCAACATTAGATTAGGAGTTAATTTTGAGAGTAGTTTTATTAAAGAGTTAATAAATTGTTGACCGTAATCCCCTTTAGAAAATAATGGAAAACATAAATTGCTTATATTTAAACATAAACTAGGCTGTAATAAATTCTTTAAATATATATTATTCTCTCTAAATAAGCTAGTTTCACCATATACTATACTACCTAAGTATCTATCAATAGAAGATGCCAGTCTGTCCGCTCTCTTAACATACGTATCCTTAACATAGTTATCTACTAAACTATCTATCTTTGGAAAGACACATGATAAATTTGAGGCTATTATATGCGCCTCATCTTCATGGCCTATATATAAATGATGACCCTCACTTATTATTCTAGGCTTATTAGGTGGATCATGTAAGATAGCCGCAACTTTATATTTAACAAATTCATTTACACCAATTTTTGATGAACTACTCTTTTTCGGCATCTTACCTCACAACCTCCACTTTTGTTAATTCAAATAATGAATATCCAACAGAAGATCTAGCGCCTATACCTTTCATAATAACTAAGGGTAATGTGTCACAAATTGGTTTTCCAACATCTTCCCGTTTGTAGTATATTAAAAAGCGGAAAGTCACTTTAGGAGCTATAGTTAAATGTATAACTGGCGTTGGTTGTGCATCAGCCTCAGACTTCTTCTTATTATAATGAGGTGTAATTACGTCTGGTACAAATAAGAAATTCTCAGACC
>NZ_JBBHKR010000018.1:0-7541 GCF_037389425.1 Stygiolobus sp. CP850M | reverse complement strand
TAATCCAAGAAGCCGTTAAGGAGGCACTAAATTACGCCTCAACGTGGGTCTCCACCAGACTTCTAGGAAAGGAGAGAATCATCGAACTTTCAATAGACGCTTACATAGAAGTTTTAGGCAAGGTCCTCGAGACTTTGACAAAATATGAGAAGTTGATCGGTTTAAAGGGAGAAGGTGTTGAAGCCGTAGAGAACTTGATAACAAACTACGCATTCCCCGTCACTGCACAAGCGTTAGTAGAAGGATTAGCAAAGGGGGTAGGAACGAAGATTAACGACCCCCACGCGGTATTTTATACACTCGTAAAAGTCCTTCTCCCCCCAAAAAGAGGAGGGAGGATGAAGATGGACTCAACAACCACCATATTCCTTAACATCACTGGGAACATAGACGCAAACGAGCTTCAGGAGAGCGAAATAATTGAGAAAGAGAAAGATGGGGTCATATTAAACGAACCTGAAAATGACGGTACCGACATGAACTCGACATTAGCTTCCCTTGAAAAGCTACCGCACGTAAGAGACGCGATAAACGGTAAATACGAATTCAAAACTCCGGTGCAACTCTTACACTACCTTGAATACGAGGCTTTAAAGCACGGTGACAAACTTCAGCAGATAGTAAACGACTTGAGAAACAAGACTAGATTCGTAGATGACGCAATAGCAATGGCGAAAATCTTCGCGGAAGTGCTCAACGATAATGACGTTGAAAAAGAGCCGTGCAAACGTATAGTAGGTAAGAAAGAGGGGATTCTCAGGTTCACCTCATGAGGTGAGAGTGATGGCAGATCTCTCCTTATACAACAACAAAGTGAGGAAAGACGTATTCGATACCAAGTTAGACGACGAATTAGCACCGGAGCTCAGTGACGTTTACCTCAAGAAAGCTAGGTCTATATACACTAACCCGGAGGAGTTCTTCTCTGTTACGTATTTCACTGATTCCATGGTTCAACTCATCAACGACATCTCTACTGCCTTTAAGGAAGGCAAGGGAATGACGATACCTCTGTACTCCTTCTTTGGTGGAGGCAAAACGCACTCCCTCATCATGCTTTACCACGCTTTTTCTAATCCAGCCGTGTTTAAGTCATTCCTTTCCAAGAACCCCGAGTTGAGAGGTTACAGAGCAGAAGTCGAGGAAGGAGTTAAAGTTATAGTTATTGGTGGTAAGGACTCAAATACGGCTCCTTCCCCAGACACTCAAGGGGACGTAAAAACCCTTTGGGGTTACATCGGGAAAATGTTGGGGAAGTACGATATAGTAAAAAAATACGACGAGGATCAGACTACGCCACCTAAGGACGTGTTAGAAAAGCTATTCCAAGGTGAAAAAGTCTTAATTCTAGTAGACGAGATAGTTTGGTACTTACAGAGGTTGAGACACAGTGCTTTCTCTTCCTACTACTACCAATGTTTAGGCTTTTTCGAGGTGTTGGCGAGTGTTACAAACCAATACCCGGTAGTCCTTGTGGTTACAATACCCGGGGAGATCAACGAGACGGGTAATGTACAAGCTGAGGCAGGCTACAGAGACGAGGTGACCGAACTTAGCAAGAGGATCCTCAGGGTAGGTAAGGTATACAGAGCCCCTATCGAAACCCCCGTGGACTTAGGTAAGGTGTTGCAGAGGAGGATATTTGAACAAATAGACGAGAAGGTTAAGCTCGAAGTATTAGCTAAATTCAAGGAGCTAACGGATAACTACAGCGAGTACGTGGACAGCGAAGCTGTGAAGGAATTGAACGAGACTTACCCGTTCCACCCCTATTACATTAACACATTGAGGAAACTGTTAGAAGAGGCTAGGCTACAGAAGACGAGGGACGGTATTAGACTGACTAGGATCTTAGTCAGGAAGTTGTGGAACGAGAAGCCCGTGAGGAGTCTCATATTACCTTCTGACATCGACGTAAGTGACCCTAACATAAGGACTCTGCTTTTGAAAGACTATCCGCGTTTTAACCCGGTAGTTGACGTAATGAAAAATGAAACTAAAGGTCTTTATGTTTACTTCGCTTTGTCAGATTACGTGTTTCTCTCCACCTACATGTACGAGTTGGGGCTTAACCCCACGCAGTTCAAAGACGTCTTACCAGATTCCAAGAGAGTAGTGACTTCTGTCCTAGACCCGCTCTTGCTTGAAACTTCAAAGTTAACACCCTCCGACGTCAGGGGTAGGCTGGACGACATAAGCGGAATAAGCGACCCTGAGAAGAAAGTGACTTACCTAATAACTTCCGACGGGAGGTATTGGTTTACCTCTATTCTAGATCCAATAGCTATATGCAGAAAGGGTAAAGACAAGGTTACCGATGCTGAAGCTGAGGAAAGGCTGAAGTATTACACTTCACAATTAGCTGATACTCCAATAGACAAGGTTGAAAAGAGGGGAGCAAGTAAGGAGAAGTTTAGGAGCCAGGTGTTTAAGCCCTACGAACGTGTAGTGGACAGCCTTGACGACTTAATAGACGTAGACGATGAGGTTTATAGGACTGTAATTATCTGGGAACCGGCATGCCGAGACTGTGATGATGAAACAGCCCTGAGGAAGGCGGAAGAGAAGGCTAGGCGTTTCATTTACAATAGGATGGCAGGAAAGAACTCGTATACACCGAGGCGTAACGCTAACAGTATAGCTGTAGTCTTCTCCCTACGTGGAGTCTACCGTGATGTGTTGTTAAACCAGACGAAGGAGTTAATCTCTTGTGAGAAAGTAGACCCGCAACAGTATTCCACAGACGACGTGAGCCTTAAAGTAGCCGAGGGATTGTTGAATAGTCACAAATATTCACTGATTTCAGCAATATACAATAAGGTGTTACAATATTACGACACTGTAGCCTTTCCTTTCGAAAATAACGGAGTCTCTATAAAGGTGAACAAGTCAACTGAAAAGACGATATTAGGTAACGTTGAGGAGACGTTAAAGGAAGAAAGGAAGCTTATAACCGAGTTGGACTTCGACTCACTTAATTACTACTTGTCCTCTACTAACATAAACTTGAAAGAGAGGAGCTTTTCTTATCAAGAACTGAGGAGGATGTTCTATACTAACT
The DNA here is from genome assembly GCF_037389425.1 of Stygiolobus sp. CP850M. Taxonomy (NCBI): domain Archaea; kingdom Thermoproteati; phylum Thermoproteota; class Thermoprotei; order Sulfolobales; family Sulfolobaceae; genus Stygiolobus; species Stygiolobus sp. CP850M. The sequence continues at coordinate 4,480 of NZ_JBBHKR010000018.1, read as the reverse complement.
CTAACCTACCGTGGGTGCCAGATGAGGGACTAAAAGAGGCTGTGGTAAACGGTGTTAATCATATGGACATAGGTGTAATGAAGGGGAACAACGTTTACTTCAAGAGGCTTGAAGGTGAGTCTGAGTATACCACCACAATACTGGACGATACTGTGACTATATTACCGCCTAGTCTCGCCGCTGAGAAGCAAATAGACTCACTACTACAAACTGAGAAAGAGATCGATGAGGGGGAGAGAGTTAGGAAGATCTTCTACGTGTTAATTACGAGAGATGGGGAAGAGATTCCGTTAAGGGAGTTGAGAGGGAGGAGTGAGTGGTTAGATCTGTTTATTACGGGTAGGCTTGAAAGGAGAGAGGTCGTAGAGGAGAGCGGGATAGATTTAGAGACGATACCGAGAGAGGTAATAGGAAAAGCCGGGGAAGAAGTTGAAGTCAAAGTGAGAGTGTTAAAGAAGGGTAAGTTTAACGGTAACGTTGAATTGGAGTGTGATGGATTCGAAGTTACTCCGAAGTCAGGGATTCCGAATTTTGAAGCTACATTAAAAGGCAAAGTTGTAAGCGACGGGGAAATTAGGCTGAGTGTAAAATTTGACGGCAAAGTTAAGACGGTTTTAATCCCCGTCAAAGTACAAAAGGAAGAAGCACCGTCTGAGACTTCCCTCACTTTGCCAATACCTGAGGGAGTGACTATTACCAGAGTTGAAATAAACGTAAATTCGTCCTTAAAAATTAACGAAATTATGGATGTGGTGAATAAAGTGAGGATTATACCCGGGGTAAAGTCTATCACCGGTGAAGTCACTCTAGACAATATGGAGTCGTTAAGCATTACAGTAAAGCCTAAGGGCATGAAACCCGATCAGTTCATAAATACTCTTAGCTCAGCATCCAGTCTTGTAAGTAGGAACAACTTAAACTTATCCGGTAAAATTACGGTAAACTTCACTGACCCTAAGCCTATTCAGGACAAAGCAGTTCTAGAGTATTTGGTAAAGAAGGACTTCGTTAGAGTATACGCTAAGAGGTGATCTTGTGTTATACCAGATCAGGGAAACGAAGTCGGAAGGCAGGGAAAGGCTTTACTTTTACGAAACAAGGAACGAGAAGACGTTTAGGACGTTTAAAGCTACGCTGAGCTTAAATGAACTCGTTGAACAACTTTACAAGAGGACGGACTTAAAGTACAAGAGGACTAAAAAGAGCATGTTTACGGATTCTGAGAGGTTGTTCAAGCTCTCCGTAGTGTATTCCGGAGTCAGGCAAACCATGAGGTATACGTCTCCGAGTAGGATCTTGACTTTAAGTAAGGTTCTGGTCACAATGGAAGAGTATTCCCTTCACTTCTGGTACTCCGAATTTGTAACACGTTACACAGAGAGGAAGAACGTAGTGGACACCTATAAAGTAGGAAGGGCATTCAGGGACCTTTATGACATTTGAGTTCTTGAAGTCCGTTTTCGATGAGTTAGCAAAGTCTCACCCCTTTTTCCGGTACCCTATACTTACTGATGGTGATTATGAACCGTATATTCACCAGGCTGAGGTTTTCTACAGACTGTTGCCAAGGATACCGGTTAGGTTTCTGGTCGCGGATGACGTAGGTCTGGGAAAGACTATAGAAGGGATCATGATAATAGACCAAATGATAAAGAAGAGGGGAGCTAGGAAGATACTCCTAGTAGTGCCGAGAGTGTTGGTAAAGCAGTGGGTAAATGAGTTGCTTAAGTTCTCGAGGGAGTGGAAATTAGAGGTGGTTGAGTATGATAGTGGTAGAGATGTTTCAGGCGATGGAATTTATGTCGTAAGTGTTGACACGTTGAAATTAGAACAACATAAAAAGAAGTTCTTTTCGGTAAAATGGGATTTGATTATTGCTGATGAGATACATAAGATAGGGTTTGTAGGGAGTAAAGAGAACTTGAGGTACAAAGTAATGAGTCATTTAGTTGCGAGTAACCCGGACACTAACTTCGTAGGTCTTACGGCAACTCCCCATAGGGGGAATGACAAGGACTATTTCAAAAGGTTAGCATTAGTAGACCCCTATTTAAGGGAGGAAAATGAGAGAGTAATAAGGGACGCTGTTAGGGCGATAGTGTTAAAGAGGAATAAGAAGAACGTTAACGAGGTCTATGAGAACGAGCAGATATTTCCACCTGCCAGGTTTATACAGTACGTGATTGAACCGACTCAGGACGAGAAAAACTATTACACTCAGATCAGGGAGCTAACATTAGCAATTCTTAAGGACTACTATAACCAAAAGGGAGAGCAACCTAAAGCGTTGCAGTTATTAGCCTTTATGATAGGTAGGAGGAGTTTATCCAGCCCACAAGCGGGACTATTGACTTTTAAGAGGATGATGGAGAGTAGGGCTGAAAAAGTAGACGAGAACGCAGAGGAGTTAGCTGAAGAATACGCAGAAGAAGAGGAGACAGAGGAGGTAGTGGAAGTTGATAAGATAACTGAAGACCTCATGAGTCTTAATGCCAAGTATCTAGAGCGGTTTAAGGATCTAATTCCAGGCTTACTGGATCTAGCGAAAAAAGTGATAGAGGTGGACAGCAGAATAAAGGCACTAATCGACCTAGTTGATATACACAAAAGGAAAGGGGATAAGATAATTGTTTTCACGGAATATAAGGACACGGCTAACTACATATACGGTAAGGTCAAAGAAGGTTTGAGGTTAAGTGATTCCGAGGTTAAGCTAATAACTAGCGACGTTTTGGGACAGGGTAGAGTGTCTATTGAGGATATAAAAAAGTGGTTAGAAGGAGAGGGGTTCAAGCTCTTAATTGCTACTGACGTGGCCTCCGAGGGCTTAAACTTACAAGCTGCTAACGTTTTGATTCACTACGAACTCCCGTTAAGTATAGTAAAGTTTGAGCAAAGGAACGGGAGGGTGTGGAGGTTAAAACAGAAAAAGGATGTTTATATTTACTACATTTCTCTGAACACCGAAATAGAAAAGGCCATTCTAGACAATTACTACAACAAACTGTTAACAGCAACAATACAAACCGGGTCACAAGTAAACGTTGCAGACGCGATCATATATAACGGTGAGGTGAAAACGGTAATTAACTTAAGTGATGAAAAGGAAGACATACCAGTTTACTTAGCTTACAACGGACAAGGGGAGAAGAAGGATGAGGAAAGAATAACGCCGCTGAAAGTGTGGGAGGCAGCAGTAAACGGAAGGATGGATCACATTGTAGCATTGATAGGAAGCAGGATTAAAGTAATAAAGGAGGCAATGAAAAAGTTCGCGTTGTATGAGCCTTTAAGGGGACAAGCCCTCTCAGATATAGAAAAAGTTAGGATGTTAACAGGGTTTAAGAACAGAAAAGAGCTAAGGGAAAGTGTGCGTTCACTTCTAGAGAGAGTAGTAATTTTATCTGGGGGTTCCATAGAAGGGAGTAAAATAAAAGTAGGGGGTTACCTTAGGTCTGTAGATGAGTCTAGGATAGGGCTGTTGATTCATACTCTCAACAAAGTAGTCCAAGATAGGGCTAGAGAAGCTAAGCCTTTCGTACTATGCAACAATATTCAAGCAAATTACTATGTAGCTGAGGCCGTAGTTAAACTTAAACAATCAGAAGTCTTATCGATACCGATAGTAATTAAAGTAGAGGAGAAAGATAAATTGATTGTTGAAAGAGTACCTTTATCACAATTCCTTAGAGAGGTTTTACCCCTTGCTGCTGAGTGCACAGCTTACCCTGAATACGTGGAAATAATCGACAAGCCGTTCTCAGGCATAATTAGGGATATCGAGGTTGATAATCTAGGAAAACTATTAGATAGTTATAAAAAATACAAAAGGGAGAGGGGAAGAGACAACTGGTTGCCAGATGATAAGGTCAACCCAGAGATTAACATCGTGATAAAAGGCGGAATAATCGGGCTGAAAGAGATCGATAACGTTAGAGAGAGAGTGCTCGAGGGATTGAAAAAGTTACAAGCCAGAGACGGCTTGTCTGTTAAAGAGGAGGGAGGAATCCTTAGGATAGAAGGGAAAATAAACGGTAAATATGACATACGGTACGTGGAGATCGTCAGACCTTCTCAACTCCTCTCACGCTCATCTACAAGTTGGTCTTATTCTTACTCTAACGGTGCTTTAATAGGTGTGAAACGTGGTTAAAATTAATATTTTACAAGGTAAAAATGAAGTAGGCGGTAACTGTATAGTTGTGGCAGATGGTGCAAATAAGGTTTTCTTTGACCAAGGTATAAGATTTTCAAGGTTCAAGAAGTTTTACAAGGGGAATATATCACCTTCAGGGTTTTCAGAAATGCAGAAATTAAAGATCATACCTAATATACAAGAGCCTTCCGAAATTTACATTTCACATTATCACTTGGATCATTTAGGACTTCTCCATGCTTTACAGCCTGGTAGCACCGTTTACGTCCCAGACAAGGATATTTTCAATAAGTTCTCCGATTTTTATAAATCGTCCAATACGTG
>NZ_JBBHKR010000017.1:0-7488 GCF_037389425.1 Stygiolobus sp. CP850M | reverse complement strand
TCCTCTACTTCCTTTACCTTGTCGTCGAGGAACTCCAACGCCTTGACTACTTCGTTTAGCGTTGATGATAATATCTTCAAATCCCCTAAGTTATCGACGTTTAGCTCCTTGCCTAACTCGTAAAGTCCCTTAATGGCTTTAGACAGTTCTCTCCTCCTCGTTAGGAGTTTATCCGTCGATACTGACTTGCAACACTGTTGAACCTCCTCTAGTTCTTTTAACTCCGCGTTTAGGGATGAAAGGACTGAAAATAGCTTGTCCTTAACCTTGTTTTGGTATAGTTCTTTGGATATTGTAGTTATGTTAGCTTTTATAGACGTCATTAGCGTGAGTATCTCTTCATTCTTCTTTTCCTCCCCTTGCAGAGAATTTATCAATTCGTCTAACTCCTCAATTATCCCCATTCACGAACCCCTCCTTTTTAGCCCTCTCGTAAATCTCGTTAATGTTAGCCCTTATACCGCTTATGTCCTTTTTAATATCTTCTAATCCCTTGACGTAAGGAGTATTTAACAGGGTGTTAAGCATATCCTTAATCTTTTCCAGCCTTACCTTTACGGACTTCAACGTGTCGATACTTTCGGCGATTTCACGACATTCCTCGCCTACATCTTTCATTGTCGAGTACACCTCGTCGTTATTATAGACCTCATCAATAAACTCCGCGTAAGTAAACAGCCTCGACTTGTTCAAAGCTTTATATAACTTCTCCACATTTTTACGGTCTTTTCTTATCTCGTGAACACAGTCGGTAAGTTTTTGCTCATCCTGGACGAGCCTTTTCAGCCTTTGTAAAGTGTCCTCAGTATGTTGGATAGCCTTCGCTTCTTTTACGAACTTCACGAGTTTCTCCCTTATCTCCCTAATCGTTGTTAGTTCTTGTTCAACCACCTTGACGGTCTCCCCCTTGATGGACATCCTCATCTGGGATAGTGTCGATATCGCTTCCAACATATCAAAAAGCAATGCCTGAGAAGCCACGTTGTCCTGAGCTCTCTTCCTCACCTCTAAAGCGATCCTCAAGAGTTCCTTAAGGTCTACGACCTTAACGTCCCTTTCCTTTATGGTAATCAACTTTACTTCCTGAACTTTACCTTTTACCTCTTCTAACTTTTTGTCTAAGTCCTTTAGCGTGTTGACTTTTACATAACCAGACCTTAACGCTACCCTTATCAAGTCGCTAACCCCTTCTACTATTCTCTCATCTAGTTGTACCAAGTCTGCATTGAGTATATTCTTTACTTTCTTTTCCAGACCCTTGTGCGTTCCTTCAACGATCTCGACGACTGTCTTCTCAACATCTTCCTTACCAAGTCTTTTCAGTACTTTGTCCACAACCTTTTTAGCGTAGTCCCCTAAAAAGTCGTCTAAGTCGAGATCTGTCCCATCCAGTTTTATCAGTTTCTTCTTGTCTAAGTCCGATAAGAACTCCAGCAATCTGGTACCAGTCTCTATGTCTTGCACTGTGAACCTTACGTTCTTCTTTTCATAAGTTCTGAACTGGTCTGTTAAATCCCTTACCGTCTCGTAAACCTCCTGAACGGATACTTTACCGCTTTTTCCGGTCAAGCCCTTGTAATACAGCACGTAGTTCATAATACTCTGGAACCTATATTCAACTTGTTCCATTGAGGAGAAAGTATGGTAAATGTTCTCGTAGATCTTGTTAACCTCGTTTATGTCGTTAATGAGTAGGTCGAGCTTTGCTATCTCATTTGCAAAAACGAGCCTGAAAGCTGGATCTCTCACCCTCAAACCTTTAGAGAGGTATGATAATTGGAGAAAATACCTCTGTAAGGGGTGAGTTAACTTTATCGTAACATTTCCACCTTCCTTATCCGACGCCGTGTACAAAACGGTGAAATCAGACTGAGTTGTGTTCATTGGGTCGTCCGTTATTTTCACCTTATATGCAAATGAATAAAAGCCGTCCTTATGCTTGCACTCAAAGACGATTTCACTGCTCTTCCCCTCCGGTAACGGGGAGCAACTTACGTTATTCAACTTACCGTCCTTTTGGGCAATCGACACTACTTCCTTAACAAAGTTCTTCAAACCCTCAACTACCTTAGGGTACACGGCGTTAGTTTGTTTCAGCAGCTTCTCAGTCTCTTCCTTATACTCTTCTATCACTTTTTGAACCTCTTCGTACTTATCACCTTCGAGTAGGAAGTCCCTCAACTGGACATTAAGGTACCTCTCCACTTCCTCCCACTTAACCGCACATATCTCCTCTCCTTTCAGCGCCTTGTAAGCCTCTTTTAACACGTTCTCGTCGGGAAATAACGGATAATATTCTCTCGGCTCCTTGGGGATTATTACGTAAAGGTTGTCATCAACACTTAAACCTTCTCTTACCTTCATTGTCGTAATTACGTCCTCGATCTCCCTCCTCACGTTAGGGTCTAATTTGTTTGCAAACTTATTCCTCCACTCTTCGAATTTCACCAGTTTTGCGTTAGTGCACGAGTAATCGTAACCCCTCATTATCCTGCCTATGTCCTTGGGTTCGGTCTTAAACAAGGTCGCGTCACTGACTTCCACCGTTCTGTATAGATCCGTTATCGCCTCTCTCCGGGTGACTAATAGCTTGTATAATGCCTCGGGGGAATTTTCATGTAGCTGGCACATGAAATTATTAACTATTTTCGTTATATTCCTTCTCGTGACGGGGATTAGGTAATATAAGAAGTTAAGGTATTCGATGAGGGATATTGATTCACTCTTAACGTTCTTTAGCATACAGTACAACATCAGGAAATACTCGACCTTTGTAGGTTCTGTAAGTACCCTTTCCCTTATCCTATCTTTAAAGGCTGTGTACGTCTCGGGTAATAGGCTGTGTAAGAGACCCCCGTAGGAGAACACTTTTGTGTAACCGGAAGGCGTAGCAAGTAAGAATATGACGGAGTCTACGTCTTTCAGCTCGCTTATCTTCTTCATGTGGGTGAAGAAGTTTATTATTTCCTCTTTGTACTTATACTGCAGGTTCTCTAAGTTCTCTACCTCGTCTATGATCATTACTTCTCTGTCCTTTACGGCGAAAGAACCGTGATTGTCCACGACGATCTCATCGATCTTGACGTTTCTCACTTCATAGCCTATCTTCTCTGCCTCATCCTCAATCACCTTGCTCAAGAACGTCTTACCCATACCCCAGTCCCCTATCAGAACCACGAACATAGGGGAAGACTTCTTCCTAGCTATGAAATCCAGTAATTCCCTCTCCTTTTCGTAGAACGTTATGGAATCGGTGAACTTCGTAGAAAGTACGCACTTGTATACTTCCGATAGGTCACTCCATGCACCCGTCTCCGATATGAACCTTTCACACACGTCCATCACCCGGAGAGAATTTCTAAGATATCACCTTCAGATCCTATATCGGACTCGAGCTCGGACTTCCTATCTATTTGAACCCTTACTGGAATCTCGAGGGAGTTTATTAGACCCGTCACTATCGCCTGACCCCTAGGTAATGATATGAGTTCTTTAGCTAGGTATTCGGATATTCCTCCAGTAGCTGACTGTATATACTTCACGTCTTCGTGGTATACCCTGTGAAAGATGAAAGAGTTTAACATCGAAAGTACTACTTTGTCGACGAAAGCAGGTCTCTGACTTATGAGTATCAACGAAGCCCCGAACTTCCTACCCTGAGTGGCTAAGGTAGCTAAAACGTCCTTAGTTAACCTCGCGTTGACTGGGTAGTTTTCACTCGGTATGTAGTTCTGTGCCTCTTCGATCACCAGTGAGAGGATCCTTCTCTCGTTATTCATCTTCTTTTTAACTAGGTAGTTTAACATCAACCTAGCGATGTATCCGACAACGATTTGTTTAGTGAGTAAATCCATCCCTGGTGCTCCATCAGCTGAAAAGTCTATTATCACAAGCCCCTGCTTGAAGAATATCTCATCCAACGTGTCGTAGCTAAATGCCTCTCCATCACTCGAAATCAGGTCATACTCCTTAACTTTGCTCCTGAAGGTCTGTAAAGCACTTTGTAATGCCCTTTGTGTGTTTTTAGTGAACCCTAATTCATCCTTCCTCTCCTCAACGATCGCGTTTACCTTTTGCTGAAGTTTAGAGAACCCGTCCTCTACGAACAACGTATTGTAGTCCTCGTCCCTTAGCTCGTTCAGTGCCAATTCTAATAAGTTCATCTGTAAAGAGGCTTGCGCGACGTCAGTATCTCTATATTTCGCCGTTATGACCATGTAGGCTATATCGGAAGGGGTAAAGAGATTCATATCGAGCCTGAATCTCTGCGAGTTAGGTATGTCGGTGAAGGTGTAGCGGGTGATCATCTGCCTCGAACCGTTCCTGTTAACGTATTCTCTCTTCATCGAGAGGATAGCTAAGTCTATGTAGTCGCCGTTAGCATCTATCACTATCATAGGGATTGCGTAATGCTTACCATCATACTCTATGTTAGAAAACACGTCTATTAAATACCTCATGTTATAGCTCTTACCCGAACCGGTCTCTCCGAAAATGCCCATGTGCATCGGTAGGGCGTTAATTTTGAGGAGTAAGGGAATGTTAGTGTTTATTATTCTCCCATACTTCACGTATCTCGGGTCTTCAAGCTTTTCCTCGTAAAGTAGCTCGAGGAATTTCCTCTGTGTTTGATCGAGTTTATTTATGTCTTTTATTTCAGGGAACTTTAGCACTAAGTTTCCAGGCATTTGAACCTTGGCGTTGTTCTCCTTTATTACTCTTAGCCACACTGAAAGGTATGTGCTCTTGTCCAGAACGGAAGCTAAGACTTCGCTGTCAATCAGGCTCTTCACTATTCCCAAGGATTCGGTGTAAAAGTCGTTCCCGTATTCGTAGTGTTCTACTTGTACGAGGCCCATCCTTCCTTCCCTATCTCGCACTATCAGAAACTCCCCTATCTTGACGTCATGATCAGCCCTGATCAAGGCTTTCACTACGTTAGGAGTTCCTCCTTCAAGCACTATTCCTATTGCATCAGCATTACTCACAGATGTGGGTGGACGTGAGAGGATTTAGGTTTTTATTACTGTAAAACGGTATTAAGAAGAAAGCGGAAAAAATAGGTATGATTTAATTCGTACGTAGTCGTCACTTCTTCCTTCTCAGGGCGTAGTATACCAGTAATACACCGGCTACTATGAGACCGCCTATCGGTATGACATAGGTAATTGATTGGCTGGTTTGGCTAGGTACTGAGGTCTGAGGTGTGGTAGTTTGGGTAGTAGTTGATGTTATTGAGGTTTGAGCTGATGTAGTAGTAGTTGAGGAAGTAGTTGTTGATGAAGAGGTCGTTGAGGAAGTAGCGGACTGTGTGGTTGTTATAGTGGTAGTTGTTGTCGTCATGCTGGTTTGAGTCGTGCTACTCTGAGTCGTGGTAGTTTGGACAGCACCTGAGGTAGTAGTCCTTATTTGAAGAGTTAACGGGGAATTTATAACTACATATGTGAGATCTGGTTTACCTACGCTTAATTCTGCATAACCTTGAGGAGTAAAGGTCACGTGAACGTTGTCCGTTGCCTCAGCCGTATCTCCTCCGAAGGTGTAATAAGAAGGGAATTCCACATACTCGTTGTTTTGTAGGTAGAAAAGACCTAGTGTAGCCGAAATATTCTTAAACGTAGTAACCTCGCCGTTCCCTCCTCCTCCAAATATTAGCTCTGTATCGTAATACGAACCGTAAAGACCCGTTGGACCTGCAGGTGTGTATTCCATACCGTTTACTTGGAAATATGCGGAGCTTACATTTGGATCGACCACCAGCACCTTATCGAACGTTTGGGAAGATAAGACCGTGGAAGACCCGTTCTCCAACACTATGACGTTGAAAGTGATTAATACGCCCTTGCCTTTTACTACACTCTCGTTCATTACTAAATAGCCCGAAAACGGAAGGGAATATGTGAAACAAGGTGAGGAGTTGTAGTTGCCGTAGTAGTTCCCTCCTTGAGGACTAGGTGCTACGTATCCGTCTCCTTTTATGCTCTGGTTCGTTAGAGTAGCCGTGGGATTAGTCATGTTAAACACGTTGTCGTGATAAAGTACTATGCTCTCGTTAGTCAGGAAAATTAATACGTCTTGCGGCCACAATATCCACGTGGAGTTATCGTCGTTGTTAATGAGCAATACAGAGTTTAGCTGAAGTGATGCTGAGTATGCAGGTACAAGGTTCTGAGAGCCGTTGTAAGCTAATAGAGAGGTTATGTTAAAGTAACCCAAGACTGAGGTGGTGTTAACTACGTAAGTCTTCGTCCCTGATACACCGTAACTTGCTATTCCCATGGGATAAGCATTTGTATGTGTTATCTCGATGTATAAATACGGGTTTACATATTCAGGAAGAACTCTATATGCAAAGGCTAGATACGCAGGCTTGTCGTGGGGGTTAGTAATATTAAGGAAATAAATTCCAGTTGGTAGATCGACAGTGTAGAAACATGTTTCAGACGTGTAGTTCCACGTTAGGGTGATGGGAGAGGAATTGAAGAAGACCTGAGACTCATTATTGAAAACATTGTAGTAAACAGTTTGGTTCGAGACACCGAAAAGCGCTAAGGTCGAAGGAGAGCCCAGTGTAGACAAGTGAATCGGAAGTGAATAGGTTCCACCAGGTGGTATGGTCACGAACTCCTCCACATAAGTCGAGGAGTTTTCGGGTGTAATGGGCGTAGTATTATAGTAATACGAAATATTGGCATATTGTGTAGGCGAGTATATCACTAGGTAATACATACCGGGGTTTGCCAGTACCCCGTTAACTATCGCCGAACTGTTCTGGACTACGATTCCTTGGAGCGACCCAGTACTGTTGAATTGAGAGAACTCGCTGGGAGTCATAAGTGCTACTGCCACTGTAGTGTTGCTCTCGACGGCGTAAACTATCGCCGATAGGCTACTAACGTGAACTGGAATGTATAAAATGTATCCTGCCTTTAAAAGGAGAGCGTGTGCAGGTAGGAAAGAGGCGAGGAAGAACGTCATTAATAGTAGGGGGAAAAGTTTCTTCATTGGAAGAAATGGTGAAGGGGACTTTTATAAGTATTACCCTCCACGTGGGTCATGATCTAGTGTGATACCGTAATTATTCTAAGATGTGCCATACACCGTTACCTAAGGCACACAATGTTCTGTCACCGTCATAGGCCCTTACCTCAACGAAGGCGTAAGTCTTCGTCCTCCTTATTACCTCAGCCTCAAATTTGAAAGGAGATTTCTTCATCTGTCTCATGAAGGTTATTGAAAATTGTAGAGTGAAGGCTTCCTTTATTCCTAAACTCCTTACAGCATAACTCCCGGTGTAATCCATAGCGGTAAATATTATGCCACCATGAAGGATACCGCCAATCCTAGTCAGTTCCTCCTTGTAGTCCATTACAGTAACTGCCCTACCCTCCTTAGCTTCCACGAACCTAATCCCCATAAAACGGAACAAGTGTTCACTCCTCTCAAGGAGTTCGTTAAATTCGTTAGCCCCACTCATATGATCCAAAA
>NZ_JBBHKR010000016.1:0-4553 GCF_037389425.1 Stygiolobus sp. CP850M | reverse complement strand
TGCCGTCACTAATAATCACGTCTATTTCTACTTCCGATGGATAACCGTAAACTATTCCTTCTTTGTCAAAGATTATTTCTCTATCTACTTTCCAGTTTGTATTAGATAAAAGTTCCATCATACCTTTTCTAAATACATCCTCAGCTTGAATACCCCACCTGGTGCCTAGGGCACTAATCATCACTTCTAAGGTCTTTATATCCTGCTTAGTTGCCATAACTTTCTTAATACCCTCGATATCCTGCTTTACTTCTTCGAGTTCTTGTTTTGTCGCCATATTCTTCTTTACTTCTTCGAGTTCTTGTTTTGTCGCCATGGTTTTCTTTATCTCCTCGATGTCCTGCTTGGTCGCCATAACTTTCTTAATACCTTCGATATCCTGCTTTACTTCTTCGAGTTCTTGTTTTGTAGCCATGGTTTTCTTTATCTCCTCAAGTTCTTGTTTTGTCGCCATATTCTTCTTTACTTCTTCGAGTTCTTGTTTTGTCGCCATGGTTTTCTTTATCTCCTCAATGTCCTGCTTGGTCGCCATAACTTTCTTAATACCTTCGATGTCCTGCTTGGTCGCCATATCTTTCTTTATCTCCTCCACATCTTGTTTCGTAGCCAAATTCTGCCAGGGTGTGAGTTTTGCCAAGACCTGATAAATAATTTCAGGATGTGAGGCTAGTACGTCAGCTAATATTGAGGGATTCTCTGTCAACACTTTCTTTATCTCGTCAGCCAGTGACATTCTAAATTATACCTCTTCTTACTAAAATAAAAACCTAATTACATTGATATTACGGGCTCTAAGAATCAAGCACTCTTGTAAGCTAAAACTTTGATAAATACTATGTTAAACCTCAAATCAACCGTGCTAAAGGGTTGTTCAAAGAGCCTAGTCCCCCAAAGTCACTACTTCCTCTAGACAAACCCCTGCTCATTCTATTCAATAATACTTTTTAATGTCCGCAAACAATTACACCTTATGGAAGAGCTTTATACTGACAAATTAGTAGAGCAACTAAAGGGAAGGGTAAAAGAGGCTTACGAAATCGTAACAAAGTATTCCCGAGACGGGAACGTCATAGGTAAGGTAACACGATTCGAATACATTAACGTCGGGAGCAAACCCCTTATAAAAGTGGACATATCCTTTGAGAGCTACTTCAAAAACCCGGTAAAGAGGGGAGAAATTATAGCTATATTTTCTATAATACCAAAAGTGATTGTAATAGGCTCGGTGGACACAATAACTAGAGGCGACATGATGACGACCTTGGGTATCAAGGAGATAAGGGGGAGGGAAGACCCCTCGACAATAATAACTAATACCGTCCTCACCATCAATCCCTTGGCTGAGGTGAGGATAGAGGACTTAGAAAAAGGCGAACCCAAGCCCACCCCGGTAGTATCACCAATAGATCCACAGTCCCCGGTATTCTTGCCTAAAGATGACCTCATCGAGATAGCCCTCAACATACCAAAGGACGGAGTAACCGTTGGCAACGTTTTTTCCGGGTTTAACAAGATAGGGGCTAGGGTCGTTCTAGACGAAGAGACATTAAGACACCACGTACTGGTCATAGGTACTACCGGGTCCGGTAAGACTACATTGCTGAAGTCGATAATTTACGACGCTGGGATCCCCAAACAGTCAGTGGTCTTTGACAGGCAAGGAGACTTCGTAAGGTTTGCCATAGAAAAGGGAATGGAGGGGAGTGTAGTAGTCCCTATTACGAGGAATCTGTTGGAATATTACAATACTTTTGAGAATATGATAACGAGCAGATATTGTCAGGACGGAATAAGTGAAGGGGAATACGTTGAGTGCGGGAAAATTAAGTTCTACCCCTTCTCGTTAAAGTTCTCAACTGTGTTCAAGACCTTTAACAGTATAACCCCTTACATGAGCGATCAGGCATCGATGATGTGGGAGCCGATATATAATCGCTTCAAGAAAAACCTTTATGAGTTCTTAAAGGAGCTGGTAGCCGGGAAGGGCACTAAGAATGTGACCGATGAACAGAGACAACTTATCAACCGCATATGGGGTTGGGTTCTAAACCACATTACCTTAAGTAACTTCGTAGACGAGCCGATATATCTCACGGGCGATTTGTTAAAACAAGTGAACGAAATGGTGAAGACTACTAGGGAGGTGTTTAGGGAGTTCCAGCACGGTAATCAGAAAGTTAAGTATACTATCATAAAGAAGGAGGGAGGAAGCGACAAGTTAGGAGGGAATTCTGACTCCTCTGTGGTCCTCTACTTAAACGAGCTATTAAAATACACAATGGAGGAAGACCTCGATATTCATTCAGGTACGGAGGCTAATATTAATAGGTTGCTGAGAACCCTGAACGATTACGGCATATTTGACGTTGAAACTACAATTCACGAACTACCGGAAGACCTCCTAAATTCAGAGCTCTTAATAATCGACTTGTCCTTCCTTTTGGAATCGACGGAGTCCACAGACCCCCTCTCGATAGTCGTGTACAAGATATTAAACGAAGTTTACGGCTTTAAGGATAGGCTTTACAAAAGTGACTCAAAGAGGACTTTTCTGACGTTATTGATAATGGACGAAGCCCACGAGTTCTTCCCGCAGGCTAAAGGAGAAGTGTCCAAGTCAACTATAGAGAGGATGATAAATAGGATCCTTAGGTTAGGTAGGGTTAGGGGCTTAGGAGCAATACTAGCTACGCACATGCCTCAAGACTTGAACGAACTCATATTACAGTTAACTAATACAAAGATAATTATGAGGAATAACAAGGATGTCCTCGAGGATATAGGGGCAAAGGATTATGCGGACATACTAATAAGCGCACCGCCAGGTTTAGCGTTAGTGAAGTCCATAAGGTTTAATGATATACTGATGCAGACCAATCCACCTTGAAGGAGAGTGAAAGGGGTACATTCTGTTAGACAACGTTAAAGATGGTTTGGTAGAGCTGAATAATGCGTCACAGTAAGGAAGAAGACTCAAATCTTCTTCCTAAGCACGAAGTTAGACAATATATAGTCCTTATCCTTTAATTTCTCAACGGTCTTTACGGTGTAATACTCCCTGAACTGTTTAACCTCTTGGTTATTAATAGCGGAAAGGGCGTCAGCCATCACCGTTAGTAAGTTCAACTCAGCTCTGTCTTTGACTACCCATGTGGCAATAAGCGAGAGGACTTTTTCCACGTCATAACCACTGATGTAAGCTATATCCACTCTACTCGGGACACCAATCCTCGACGCCTTAACGTAAACTGATGCAATTTTCAATTTCCCGTCACTGTACTCCTTATAAGCTTCATAAGCCGACATAAGCTTATCTAGTTCACTTACTTCCCTACTTATTTTATCCCATTCTATTACCCCGATACCAACTACCTCCTCCCCCACAAAACGAGAAAGGAGACTGTCCACCACCATTTTTTCCCTATAATCCGTGTCCTTCAGATAACCTCTCTCCTTAAGTAACGAGACAATAAACCGCTCAGAAAACCTCTTGGCTATCCCTAGTATTGCCTTACCCTTCTCCAGCATTCTTGTCACGTGTTGAGCCCTCGTCCTCGCGAGTTCCTTTAGAGAGGGGATCGACTGTTTACCTCCTCTTTCGTCTATTATAGGAGGGTCTACTATAGGACCGTCTAATAATACATAATCGCACTCGTCACAAGTCCCCAAAAGTTGGCTTTCCAAGTTAATCATCAACCTAATTGAGTCGTTGCTCACGGTGTCCTCCCCCATATAATCGTCCTCAATTTCCACAGCGAATACCGGGTCTCTATTTACCACTTTCTTTCCGGACGTCACTTCGCCGATCACCTTTACAGCCTTAGCGATGATAAGGTACACATCACCCAAGTTCTGGACGTTCTTTGAACCGTCTATAGCACAATATATCCCTTTAACGCGTGAAAATTTAGGGTGATAAACGGACATGCCTAGCTCATTTAAGTCTACGTTATCTATTACGGTCTTTATAACGTTGTACCTATCGACGCTCTTTTCTACTATGTCGTCTATCTTTCTGAAGGCTTCCATTTACTCACCCTTCAGCTTTAGTGTTACTTTTAGTTTCCCCTTGAGTTTCCTGAGCTTTTCGTCCTCATCAAACCTCTTAAGCAGTGTTGCAAGCTCAGTTATGTCGTTAATCTCGACTTCCCCTTCGTCCACGAGCTTCGTCACAACTCCCTCCAGTTCCGAGCCTATCCTACTGACGATTTCTCTTTTTCTCTCCTCAGCCTCTCCGAGGGTCTCAGAAAGAGAGTTTAAGCACTCTTTTAATTCGCATAAAGTCTTTGCATCGCACTCATCAAATTCCACTTCCTCATCGAAAGCCCTTAAAAACCCGTTGAGTGAGTTTAACCTCTCGGTCTTTATCTCAATTTCCTTCTTTAGGTCTTCCATCTTCTTGTCTAATTCCTCCTTTACAGACTTGATGTCCTCCTCTACTTCCTTTACCTTGTCGTCGAGGAACTCCAACGCCTTGACTACTTCGTTTAGCGTTGATGATAATATCTTCAAATCCCCTAAGTTATCGACGTTTAGCTCCTTGCCTAACTCGT
>NZ_JBBHKR010000015.1:0-27684 GCF_037389425.1 Stygiolobus sp. CP850M | reverse complement strand
CTCCGGGACACACGTCAGATACCTCTACACGACCGATCTCTCGCTCAGCGAGGAGGAGATCGAGGAGGCATGGAGGATGAGGTGGGAGATCGAGGAGCTCCACAGGGACGTCAAGGCCCTTGGACTGGAGGACTCTTCGTTCTGGAGGAGAGAGAGGCTTCAGGGTTACCTCACGATCTTCACCATCATGGTCAACGTTGTCAGGGAGCTGGTGGGGGCTCTTAACCTGAGGAGCGTGGAGGCGTTCCTCAGGTTCGTTGAACGTTATTTAGGTGGACCGCCGGGGCTGATGAAAATCTTTAAGTTACGTTAAAGTCCCATAACTGCTGCAAAATATTTCCTATCCCTCTTTAAAGTATTTTGTGGACTGGGACCTAAAAGTGAGTTTTTCCAAGTATTTCTTAGTGACTCTAGCTGCGCTCTTCCTGCTTAATAGGACTGAGATAAGATCAGATATTATCTCACTCAAGGGACTAGACGTAATGGATAAAAGCGCAAGTGAGCTCTCCGGCTATCCCTACTGCTCACCAAATGGAGTCCAGAATAGACGGTGGAAACGATGATGACGTAACCCTCAACTTTCCAGAGTAGTCAGATAAATACACACTTATATGCTCGTGAAGGACACAGATTACTTGCTCTCCTTTTTCCACATCAAGAATTCGCCTCTCAAAGCCTTAAATTGTGCCATTATTAGAAAGAACTGATTGGGTACCCAAGCTTTCACTAACTCCCTTGCCTGAGGTATAACTAACGCGATCAACAGTACTAATAGCAAGAAGAGGAAAAGCTTCGGCAAATAAATTGCCGTTAGAACTATACCGAGTGCTAAAAACCAAGGGTTTATTAAGTGCAGGTAAAACTCCTCAAGAAAAATTGCTTTATATTTCCTGTTCTTACTCCTCATAACTTTAGGTAAAAAGCGTACAAAATGTCTCACCAAGTGTAACCCCCTTCTAGTCTTCCAACTAAAGTAATCTAACCCCTTTGGTGAGTACTCAAATGCTCTTACTTTAGTGCATATGGCCCTATATCCCTTTAAAGCAATAAGCGTAGCTATGCTGCTATCATCAGCACCGGCATTAGGAATTTCGTCTGCAGAAAGCAAGCTCTTCCTGAAAGCCGTTAGCTCACCGTGGAAAATCGGAGTGGAGTAAATAGCAGACTCGGACAGCCTGATCACATTATAAAAGTTCCTATAAGCGTTTTCAGTACCTCTATTACTCCTCTTAATACAGCTGACAGCACCTATCTCGTCCTTTAAGTACTTTACGGCATCTATCAAAGGGTCGTCCCACAAAGCGTCAGCATCAGTTATTACTACTATATCATTACTAGCATTCCTTATTCCCTCTTTTACTGCGAATATTTTACCTCTCCTCTCCTTCTCCTTAACTATTTTTATCGGAATGCCGAGTGATTTGGCTACCTCTGTAGTGTTGTCAGTAGAAGAGTCAACGAGTATAATTTCAGCGTATTCCAGAGGGTAACTCTTCATAACGTTCAACAACTTGTCCCTGATTTTATCCCCCTCGTTATACGTAGGGATAATTATGCTTACGGGTTTGTAGCCTTCAGCTTCAACTTCCGCTATTCTCTTATCTTTTATGGCAAAGAAATAAGCTAATGGTTCCGAGAAGTGGAGTGCTAAAAGCTCTAAGCCTAAGAGCATTAAGAAAAATCGCACGGTTTATATTAATAAGCTTTCATTTCCACGAATACAGCTAAATTATAACATGTAACGTCCAGGTCTTTTAAGGTGACAAGTAACCTATAAAGAACCCTATTAAAGACATGTAGATCAGGAAGGGGGCTAATAACGTGTACTTAGACCGCTTATATTGTTTACACGTCTCTAAATTTACTTTTATATAGAGCGTAACATAAAATAGTAATATCAAAGCCAAGAATAACAGTATCTTACCAGTTACAATTAATATCACTGATAACGCGATTGAAGTTAAGAAAATGAACAATCTCATTATAGAATCCTTGACTATCCACTTCTCCCCAGTAAAAGCCTTATAAGCCTTGGCACCTTTAGCAGCATCGACGTTCTGCTTTATGTAAGACCTCAAAGAGTTTCTGTGGTAGTGATAAATATAGTCAGAATAGTTGACGTAAAAAGTATAGCCAGCCTTCTTTAACCTATGTAACAACTCATCTTCCTGCAAATAGTTCATTTTCTCGTTAAAACCACCTACTTTAAGTACCGCATCACGTCTGTAAACAGCACCGTTAGCAGTAGTAAATCCCTTACACAAGAAAGTATCTATCGCCTTTTGCATTATCGTAGAGTCAGGAGGTGAGTACACCTTAGTAAAAACAACTGCTACCTTTTCGTCGGTTTCCATAACCTTAACTGCGTCGCTTATCCAACCTGGAGTAGCTATAGTAGCATCGCTGTCAAGAAACGCAACGTACTTACCCTTGCTTTCCAAAACGCCTCGGTTGTAAGCAACTCCCCTACCTCTCCTTTCCTCAATTACAATTCTTAAGTTGTAAACATTTTTGTACTCTTTAACAATATCCAAAGTACCGTCGTCCGATTTACCGTCAACTACTATTAATTCAACGTTAGAGTAATTCAAAAGCTTTATAGACTCTAAAGTCTTTCTAACAGTCTTAGCCGAATTTAAGGTGGGAATCACTATACTGACCAGAGGTTCCATAAAAGATGTGCTCATTTGCTTTAAAAAAGCCTTTTCTCAAATCGACTTAGTCCTTCTGTACTGTTTTTTGGAACGGTAAAGGTAACTATTTATCTAGCCTTTAAAAATCTTCCATAATTATAAACTGTAAGTATATTGTAAGTTTATAAAATTTAATCTTTTGTTATCATCTATCTAAAAGACACTATAATAGAGCTTGAGACAACGGTTCATCGTGTACTTCGCTAAAATCTTTGTAGGTTTAGTTATACCTAGCATCACGAGTGCTCTTATACAACTTAACATATACAATCAACTCATTTTTTTCCTAAGTAATATTCATTTATTGAATATTTGTACCTAGAAAAAAGGCTCTATAAATACTTTTAAGTAACTTTTCATAAATACTATCATGGATTTAGTAAAGCTTATTGGAGCTATTATTGCTATAGCCTTTTTCTCGGCTTATATTATAATAACTAACGTTCCGGCAAATATAAATACATATGTAAATCAACCTAAGCAAATAGCTAATCAAATAAACTATATAATACCTAAAAATTTTTCTATTTCTTCGTTTAATATAGATCTCCAAAATCTGACTCAGTTAGCAAATGAGTATAAACAAATTTCTGGCAAGTTAAGTGTTGAAGTTCCCTCTTTTTATCATAATTTAACGGGAAATTTAAAAATAAATATACCTAAAATTCCTAACCGGATTACTGGAAAGCTATTCGTAAATCTTAGTTCTATAAACATTAGAGGGGTTTATTTAAATATATACAATGATTTCAATCAGAGTATAATAATAGAAAATATCACAGGAAAGTACCTAATTCTTTCCTCTGAGCAATATTTTACCCCAATGGAAGAGAAAAAGGTATTTATCAATATAACGAACTTTACGGGGTTTTATGAACTTTATAGCAAAGGAGAGGAAAACGTCACTTTCCACATAAATGTTGATGGAATAAATTTTACTAGTTACATGATTTTATCTAAAAGCTCAAATATCTCTCTATCTGTACCAAATTATCAAGGTGGAACAGTAAGTGTGAATATTACCAATACTTTCCCATACAGCATAATTATTGACAATATAACTGGAAAATATTTGTACTTAGAAAAGAATATTACCATAGGAAGTAATGCTACTTCTACTGCAGTATTTTACGTTAGTAATTTTACCGGGTTTTATAATTTATATAATCAAAGTAAGGAAATAGTAAGTGTTAGTGTAGAAGTTGATGGAATAAAAATAAGCAAGGAAGAATTATTAGGCAAAAACTTCAACATTTCATTACCCAATACTCTTGGAGGAGTCGTAAATATTAAAGTATATAATCCGTTTAACTTTACTATCATGTTATACAAAGCTTATGGAGAGTATTTCCAACTAGAAAGTGTATATGCTTTGAAGCCCGGTTACTCATATTTACCTTTTAATGTAACTAATTTCTACCTATTGTACAATAATATAAAAGATAAGACAGAAAATATAACTGTACTAGTGGGAATAGGAAATATTAATATTACTAAAACTTTTCCTTTGGGCAGTTCTATAAACCTGACGTATTACGAAAGTGGAGAAGTATCCATAACTGTTAGCAATCCTCTGAACACTACTCTTATAATCTATAACATAACCGGCAAATATTTATATTTATTAAATAAAACTGAAATTAAACCTTTCAGCCACGGAATTTTAAGAATTTATGTAACTAATTTCACCGGCATTCCTAATGAGAAAATAACGCTCCTTGCCAACGTTTATGGAGAAAATATAAGCGAAAGCTTCGAAGTAAGTAACTCATTATCTATTTCCATAAATCAAGTAGATGTTCCAGTTCACAATCCTTTCAACGAAACTATCATCATTTACAACATAACCGGCAAATATTTATATCTAACCAAGATTTATACAATCCCTCCTGGGTATACACAATTATTGGAAATCAAAATAATAAACGAAAGTGAAGTGTTCGACGAAAATATTACTATAAAAGCTCAGATAGGCCAAACAAATATTACATACGTGGTGGGACTATGATAAAGTATCCCTTCACGTTAATTTACCTAATTTCTAGCCTAATTATAATCGTACTACCTTTTTACTGGTGGACTTATAATTTTGGCGGACTTGTAGTAATAGAGACTTCCCCATTCCAAATGTCCATATATTTCCTGGGAACGTTTCTTAAGATTTCATACGTAATAAGTGCAGCTCTGGAAGCTTTTAGAATATTTTTAATAATAGTAATAAGTAGAGATATTTACTTATTTTTAAAAGGAAAAATAATAATAAGAAACAGAATTTTACTTATGTTAACTATCTCATATTTAGTATATCCCCTCGTAATATATGTAGTGATAACGTATTTAATGTCCTCGCACGGTATATACTCTAACTATTCGTTTTTAGAAATTGGTAAGGAATTAGTGAGCGTAAAATATGAGAACGTTAACTTACTATTAACCTTTACCTTCTATCCTCAGATCATATATTGGATTGCGTTAGCAATAAGTTTTCTATTTATTCCATCGTATTTAGAAACTAGAAAGCTTAAAAAATGAGCTTCTCTCCTTCTTTTTAATTCTTATTGATTTATGTAATTTTAAGAGCACTATTTGTGTGTTAGCTTCTTGTATCTAGGTTAGCTAATAGCTGCTTAGATAGAACAACTGCTTCCCTATTTAGTTCCTAACTTCTTAGTAGATAGCCTAAATAATCGGCGAGAGAAACACCTTCTAGTTCAAAGCCTCACTCTTTAAGCTTACCACGTCTTCATGTTAAAACATTTTATAGTACAAACACTAACTGTATTAGACTATTTAAAGAGATAAATACCATGATTTATCTTAATTCATGCGTCCTAGCGAAAACGAACGTTATTCTCACACCGTATTTTAATTACTGACGTCTCCAATCTTGGAAGGGGTGATCAGCCTTTTGTAATGCTTTCGTTAACATTTGTGCAATTCTGGAATCTTTTAAACCTCAAGAAAAAGGCTTATAAATTTATTTCAAAAATTATTGACAGAATGGGTTTAGAAGAAGTAGTGACGTTCTTAATACCCACGCTTAACGAGAGGAATGGAATTGGACAAGTAATTGATGAAATAAAGTCCTTAGGATTCAATAAAATAATAGTAGTAGACGGAAACTCAACTGACGGGACTGCAGAAATAGCAAAAGAGAAAGGAGCTAAAGTGATCTACCAACAAGGGAAGGGAAAAGCTTTGGCCATAATGACCGGATTAAAACACGTAGATACACCTTATGTGGTAGTAATTGACGGAGACTATACTTATAATCCTGCCGATGTGATCAAGGCGTTAAAAATAATGGAGGATTACGATGAGGTAATTGTCGTGAGAGGGAATAGGAAAAACATACCTTTACTTAACCGCTTCGGTAACTGGGTTATAACTAAAACGTTCAACTTACTTTTCGGGACCAAATTGAAAGACGTTCTTTCCGGTTTTTACGTCTTGAGGACTAATGAAGTTAAAGGAGTTAACTTTGAAGTCAAAGGTTTCTCCATTGAAGTCGCTATAAGCGCTTACTTAGCTTCCCATTCAAAGAGGATAGGAGAAGTAATTGGTGATTATAGGGCTAGAAAAGGAGAGAGCAAATTAAAGAAAATACATGGTCTCAAAATACTCTTCGATACAATTCTGCTCGCAGCTAAGTTCAACCCAGTATTCCTCATATTCGTAGTAGGGTCAGTATTATTACTACCCGGGTTTGCCATACTGTCTTACGTAGCTTTAGACTACTTAGCTTTTCACATTTTCCACTTTGTCCTAGCATTTATAGGCTTCAGCTTATTTAACGTAGGGCTTATATCCCTCCTCCTATCCGTGCTAGCCCTTTATTTAAAGAGAATGGAGTACAGACTAAATGAGAAAATAGGAGGTTTGAAGAGAGATGTGTAAACTAGCAGTTCTAATAACTTCGTATAACAGATCGGAATTATTCAAAAAGACGCTGAAGAGCTGGTTAGATAGAAAGGAAGTTGACACTCTAATCATTAAGGCCGACTCATCAAAGAGGGAAGAGTATGAAGGATATAAAGAGGCTTTAGAGGAAATTAAAGGTAAAAGCGTTATATACGAGATAAGCGATAAGAGGAGCGGGACAACTACAGCTAAAAATCGCGTGTTGGAGATGGCTTTACAAAATGACTGTAGGTTTATGATATGTGCAGACGACGACCACTATATTCCAACAGAAAGTGACGTGAAGGGGACCTTGAGGATTCTCCTTCACGGGTCAATTGGGGTAGTGGGGGGCAAAGTGATTAATCTGGGTAATAGGGCAGTAGACCCTGACTTCTTCTTAAATCTTCCAATTGCGGACTCATTAAGTAAAGCTTTAGGTTATATTTTCTTGGACGTTAAGAACGGCCCCAGGCTTGCTGAGTTTGTCCCAGCTTTCTTCATGATAAAAGGTGAGGCCGTGAAAAACGTTAGGTATGATGAATTCTACGACAGTACTAACGGGTTTAGAGAGGAGAGCGACTTTCAGCAGGGAGTTAAAAAGGCTGGATATAAACTAGTCTTTAACCCATATTTTTACGTTTACCACATACCTATTGAGGAAGGAGGAAATAGAGGAGTATCTTTATCGAGACGAATTTTCGGTAAGTCTAAAGCTAATACTTATTTTTCTTTTAAGTGGTATTCAAAGCCTAAAGCTATATGGTACGTTTTAGTCTCATCTATTATCCTTATATTATATTCGCCCAATAATGCTTTAGAAGTAATGAAAGGGATTAAAGACGGTTTAAAGGAATATCAATCAAGGCTTACTAGATGAGGGAAGTTCCGGTAACTCATAACAGCGACATTTAAATAACGGGAAAAGGAATAAAGGTTGTGTATTTAACTAGGAAAGTCAAGGTGTTCCTAAAGAGCAGAGAGATTATAGATAACTGGTTACCATTAGCGTTAGAATATATGAAAGGAAAGGAGAAAATCAAGATTAAAGTAGGCGGAAAAGAATTCGTCGTTAGTAGGCGGTTTTATTCGGATATTGTAAATATGTTTTACGATAAGGAAATACAGGAGATAATGAATGAGGGTAATAAGCTTATAATAAAAACTAAAATTCAAGATTTTCAAGTTGACAATCATATTTACAAAGAAGGATTTAAATTTTTATACGAGGGCTTAAAACGGGGATGGAAGTATAAGGACGGCGTTGTAGAGAAAGAAGGCGTCTTTTTCAAATATGTTAGCCATTCTGTTTTCGAGATAATTGACGGACATGCATACGATAATATAGATGTCTATGGTAGAGATGTTGTTGACATAGGTGCTAATGTTGGTGACTCATCAATCTATTTTGCATTAAAAGGAGCTAGGAAAGTTGTAGGCGTTGAGCCTTTACCTAACGTGTACGCTCGAGCTATAGAGAATGTCAAGCTTAACCACTTAGAGGGTAAAATATTTTTAATAAATGCTGCTCTAGGTTCTAAGAGTGGAAAGATTAAAGTGCCTTGTAATACGCCAACGTATGACTCAGACCGTTTTTCTACTTTAAGGACTAATGGAGAATGTGAGGTTCCTATAGTAACCTTATCTGAGGTTATGAAACAAATTACTGAGCCATATCTTCTCAAAATGGACTGTGAAGGTTGTGAGTTTGATGTAATACTTAATGATTATGAGCACGTTAGGATGTTTGAGAAATTACTTATGGAACACCATGCAAAGTTTACTGGTATTGAATATACAAAATTAGTAGACAAATTATCTAGTGACTTTCACTGCGAACTAACTTCATCGGCACCTTGGGTCTCTAAGGAAGAAATAGGGTTGTTATGGTGTGATAAAATTAAATAAATAAAACCTAGAGTGTTTAGATAAGGAATAATCTTGTCTACACGAAATTAGTGTCTTTATATTTTTGATTTGTGTTTTACTATTAAACCCCTTCTGATTAATTCTTCCTCATTAATGAAAATTTCATTCTTTCTCTTTCTGTAAATTTCTGGTAATTTGGATATAACCCAAACCAATGCCTTAACCCTGGCTTTAAACAAATAAGTCTTCCTCCTCTTAACTAAGTCCATGAGCATTGAACCGAAGAAGTAGAAAAGGACTTTAGGTATTTTCCTAAACAAATACCCCCTACTGAAGTTCTTTAAGATGAAATAAAGCCTCCTACTCTCTATAAAATACGTTAGCTTTATTTCCCTACTTCTCAAATCCTTAGACAACGCTCCGTGCTCATGATGAAATATGCTAATAGGCAAGAACTTTACTTTATATCCTCTTTTGATAGCCCTAAAGCATATATCAGTGTCATCATACTCGTAAAAGTAATTCGGATCAAAACCTTGAAGCTCATCAAGAAGCTTTTTACTGATTAGCATAGCAGAGCCTTTAGCATAAAGAATATCGGTAACGTCTATACATTGATTTTCTGCCGGCTCTCCTTTCCTAAGCTCCCTTGGATAGCCTAGTTCATCAATAAGCCCCCCACAACTATCTATTAAACCGTTAGGGTAAACCAATTTTAGCTGAAAAACTATATTATAATTCTCTTTATTTAATATAGTAGACAATTGGAATAATGTGCTTGGAGGTAATGTTACATCCTGATCTAAAAAGAGAATAAATTCTCCGCTAGCTTTATTAATTCCAGAATTTTTACTGTTTGCGACACCTAGTTTTTCCTCATACTTGAAGTACCTTATTGGTAAAATATTTATATATTTTTTTACAATCTCTTCGGTCTTATCTTTAGAACCGTTGTCTATTATGATTACTTCATAATCGTCATGGAAGTCTTGAGCTTTAATACTCTCTAATAACTCACCAATTGTATCCTCAGCGTTGGAAGTAGGAATAACAATTGATAACACATTAGCATATTGGCTAAACAATAATAAAACTACTGTATCATTATCGATCATGCAATGGTGGGACAATATGATTAATAAAATTGAACTATTTTCTTTTTACACAATGAAGCATACCTATCTTATTTTAATCCCAGTTTGGATCATTTTTCCTGTATATGTGTTCATCTACAAAATTACAGTTGTATTCTCCTTCAAGCAATTGTATTAACTTATAGATAGACATACCAATATTATAAGCATGGTATTCAAACGCTAATTGATCAAATTTAGATATTGCCTCGTAATCGTTTAAAATTAAGTTATATTCACATCCTTCGCAATCTATTTTTAGTATATCAGTTTCTAAATTGTACATCTTTATAACAATATTTAATGTTTCCCTTTTTAACCTTTATTCCATTTCCTTCAGACTCTTTGAACGGTGTCACCGGCGCCTGCTTGGTTTCTACATTGGAGATGACGATATATCCTTCCTTATCTCCTACAGCCATATTTAATGGAACGATCTATCCTTCAAGACCGTTTATCCTAATATTTTCCACTAATTCTTCATACGCTCCAGGGTGAGGCTCTATTGCAATTACCTTTTTAGCCCCTTAATTGCGAAATAAATAGCCGTATCTCCTACGAAAGCCCCTACGTCTACTATTGATTTATTCTTAACATCCACGTAACCATATACTTCATCCTCAAATGTTTCAATAATTTCATAATAAATATGTTTAAATTTTGTATTTCCTTTTTCCCAATACTTACCATTATATCTCCAATTATAATAGAGGGCTTTCAGAATACTATCAAATTCTCCACTAGCTATAAGTATTTCGTTTACTGGTATCCAATAAGTATTTCCATTAACATAAAACCCAATAGAATTATTGGAGCAATTAATTATCTTTCCTTCATAATATAGGGATGAAATTTTCGCAAACTCGTCTCTGCTAACTTTAACTACACCATCATCCTTACATTTAAGAAGAATTTCGGGATTTTTAAAAGCATATTTAAGAATACAAATGGTCCAATTTTTCTGTAATTCTAGACTTAATAGCTATTTTAGCTCTTTTTATATAATTACTCATTACCTTACACCTTTAACTATTCTTTTAATTAAAATTTTCGTCCGTTTCGAAGGAATACCGTTATAAATAATGTGTGGAAATAAATTAAGAAATTCATGTAAATCATGTTTAATTAGATATAGCTCCGAAAGGTCTTTAATCGCACTTAATACGTTTTGTTTGTAGCCTAATTTTTTCTTTATTTCTTCTGGTGAGTTGTACAAGGTCAACTTAGCTTCCAATAACCTCATTTTTACAACACTTCGAACCCGATTTTTTGGAGAGATGTTATTAATTATAATTTTTAGGTCATTTATAGATCTCCTTAAGAAAAAAAGCTTTCTTAATAAATCCTTTTCGTTAAGTGCTATTGAATTGTTCTCATTGTGGATTCTATATCTCGTCAATCTATCTGCCGTATGAAATAGTTTACCACATTCAGCCGCAAAGGCGGGGACAAAATCTTCTAAGGCTTGATTTATTTGTTTAAGAAGAGTTAATTTACTCTCTAAGCAACTACGTCTAACAGCCATTAAACTTACAGTTGCTACAGCACCGTAGTTCTTTATCAGAAAATTTTTAACTTTTTTATCAAACGGGTTTATAAGAACGTCTTCATGAGGAGTTATTCCTTCGAGAAATCTAATAATCCCGCTTATTTTAGGGTCTTTAGTGTTTATATCAACTATTTTATCATTATAAATATACTCTCTTGTATCATGAAAGTACGACACTTCTTTTTGGGTACTAAATACCTTGTATATTTTACTTAGTTTATTTGGTTTAAACTCGTCGTCTTCTAGAAACGCCAAAATTTCACCCTTTGACTCTTCAATTCCTACGCTAACTCGTTTCCCATAGCTAGGAGTATCTTATATAATATTTTTATAGCCTAATTTTGCAATATAATCGTCTATGTCTTTATCTTCAAAGTTCTTAGCTATAACCACTTCATATAATCCTTTATCTAATGACTGAGTGTAGACGCTCCTTATTGCGTTTTTAAGGAACTCTTTTCTATTATAAGCTGATATAATTACGCTAATTAACATTTAGGAGTATAATACATAAGCGGTTAATAAATTCTTCATTACACTATAGATTAATTTATGAAAATTCTGTTCGTATTAATTAGCACGGGACTAACCGGCGGAGTTAGATATATCTTTTAAGTAGCTAACGCGTTAAAGGATAAAGGTTATGATGTGAAAATAGAAGCTTTAGTCGGAGATCATAGTTGGTTCAAGAATTTAAGGGCAGAAGTTATTTATAAGCCATTAAACTTAAATACGGTTGGTTCGATAGTGTATGCTTTTTACAAGTTTTATAGATACGTTATTCTACGAAGTGCTAAGAGAAACCCTTATGATACTTTTCTTTTAATTTCGTCTAAACTCGGTGTAAGACCGGACATTATTATTGAATTAGCTGAGTTAATCAGAAGCTTTGACTCAGACGTTACTGTTGCGACTTATCACTTGACAGCTTTCTCAGTTTGGTTTTCACAAAATAAAAACCCATTTTATTTGATGCAAGACTTTCCAGAAATGGTAGAAGAAAATGAAGGTAAGTTAAGCTTAAACATGTTTTATCACTCGCTAAAGTTACCATTCTCTTTTATAACAGTTTCTTCTTACGCTAAACAACTAATTGTGGAAAACAATCCCTTAGCGAAAGTAACTATAGCGCATCCCGGAGTTGATTTGAACATTTTTAGACCAAGAAGAACGAATAGCCGAAATCAGAAGAAGAGGGTTATGGTAATATTAAGGGGGGTTAGGTTTAAAGGTGACGAAGTAGCACTGGAAGTATTAAAGAACGTTAACAAAAAGGTTCCTATTCATGTAGTTTTTGTTGGAGGTAAAAGTCTTGTTAGGCATTATTCAAAGACTATAGGATTAGACTTCGAATACTTAGTATTTTCTAACGTATCGGATGAAGTCCTTGCTGAACTTTATTCGTCATCAGATGTTCTTCTCTTTACATCTTATGCTGAAAGCTTTGGTTTACCTCCATTAGAGGCTATGGCTTGCGGAACTCCAGTAGTTATGACTGATAATAAAGGTTCTAGGGATTACGCTATAGATGGTTTTAATGCGTTAATTTCACAACCTGGTTATGTTAAATCCTTGTCAGATAATTTACTGAAAATGATTCAAGATGATAAAGTGAGGGAGAGAATGATAGAGAATGGACTAGAGACTGCCAAAAAATTTACATGGGCAAAAACAGTAGAGAGTTTTGAGAAGGCGTTAAAAGAAACAAATTGAGTTATAAAATAGTATAATAAAATTGTATTAATTTCTGGTTTACTGTTATTGATTTACTGTAGTGAACGTGTGAGTTTTAATTGTTATAGAGCTTATTTTTATAGTTTAAAATACATCATTTCTCCTCTTTGTTAACAGCCAAGTTGAACGGTTTAATTTAGTATCGTGCCAGATGAGGGCAAACTATCTTCAAATCACATTATATGCGTCATCAATATAGGTTACGCTTGGGTTCAATAACTGTAAACGTATGAGGACTTTGATAATTCGTTTCTCAAAAAATTTTAACTGGTAATTTGAGCTATACTTGTGAAGTCAGCAGTAATAATTACAGTTTACAAGAGGTATAAGTATATTGATGAAGCGTTAAACTCAGTTTTATCTCAATCAGTCAAACCAGATCAGATAATTATAGTAGCTGACAATCCGAAGATGTTGAACAACTCTATAAATGCAACTGTAATTGAGGCAGACTATCCACAATTCGGAAAGATGATTTTTGAGGCAATTAAGGCTTTGAGAGATGATATCGACGTTGTATATTTCCTTGATGATGATGATATGTTTCATAAAAATAAAATTGAATACATAAATAAAATTTTTGAGAAAAGAAGAGATGTAGTTACAATTCACAACTCGAGCAAATTAATTGATGAGA
This sequence comes from Stygiolobus sp. CP850M, assembly GCF_037389425.1. Classification (NCBI taxonomy): domain Archaea; kingdom Thermoproteati; phylum Thermoproteota; class Thermoprotei; order Sulfolobales; family Sulfolobaceae; genus Stygiolobus; species Stygiolobus sp. CP850M. Next base: position 14,169 of record NZ_JBBHKR010000015.1, on the reverse strand, counting down.
ACGGAAATCAATTAAACTTAACTTGGGGTGTACCGTTTGAGGTCTTAGTAAATAGAAACAACTTCAGAAAAATCCACCATCAATATCCTTTTGGGCTAGTAAATAATTCTTCTTATTCTATAAGAAAAGAATTTTTAGTTGAAATTAAAAAAAAACCTTAGCTATATAGATTTGGGACTAGTTCATGCTCTACTATATTTATCTTTAGAACATAACAATTTATTACACATACCAGAGAAATTGACCACATATAGGGTAGGTACTGGAATATCTACTTATAGTGAAGTAATAGACTACAGTAAGTTTTTAGAAAATAAAAATAAGATAGTATGCCTTTTTAACAGAATTTTAGAAGATTTTAGGTACTTAGGTTCACTTATAACAAGTTGTAAACAATGTAAGAAAGAAATCCAGAGAACAATTCTATTTCTAGAACTATACTTAAGTGCTGAAAATGAGGTTTTTAAATGTAGCTATAAAGCTCAACTTCCATCTTTAAATAGTCTTTTCTTCTCGTCAATAAGATATTACTTTGATGGAACAATAACTGTAAAAGATCTTTATAATGTTGCAAAAGGTGTTTTAGCACAGCTAATCTTAGGCAGAAAGAAAGTATCTGAAAGGAGAAGCAAAAAAGGATATTAACCGTTGATTGGACTTACATAATTTTTAGAACGTAAAGGTTCTTTTATATACTGGAACTTATTCGTATTATTATGTCATGCTATCAATTGTTATTCCTACTTCCAATGCTGAGGATACAATTGGTGAGTTATTAGAGAGTATTAAAGCTCAAGACTTCCATGACGATTATGAAGTAATCGTAATAGACAACGGTTCTAAAGATAAGACTGAAGAGATTGTAAAAAAATACATAGACCACTTACCGATAAGATACTATAAATATGAGGAAAAACTAGGTCATGCAGGAGCTATAAATGAAGGAATAAGTAAAGCTAAAGGAGAATACATTTTAATTTTACACGACGATCTAGTTCTAGGAGATAGAGACTGGATTTCAGTAATGCTTGAAACGGTCAAAAAAGATGAAAGGATTGGCATAGCTTCTTCGCTTTTCATTACCCCAGTTGAAAAACTCAGGAGTACGGTAAATAAAATATTCTCATATATTTACATATTAGGGTGGCACGATAAAGTACCTAACTTGCCTATAATGGAAGTACTATATAGCGGGCTAAATAACGATCTCATTAGAAGAGAAGTTATAGAGAAAGTCGGCTTGCCTGATAACTCATACAAATACGGTATGCACGACATAGATTTCGCTGAAAGGGTTAGAAGGGCCGGATATAAGATTGTATTAAATCCTAAAGTACATGTGGAGCACTTACTTTCTTATTACCAAAAATCATTAAAATCTCATTTGGTTAAAGCGTGGCAATATGGATTCCCATCAGCGATAATTTTGAAAAGGTACAAATATTTGCCCAACTTAGATAACTTAATTTACTTCCTAAGCGTCTTTTTCTTCTTATTAAGTTTTGTTCTCCCCTTTTATCCTCTTCTTTTCTTTGTAATATTACTCTCACTACTCACTTTTCCATTAGAACAGCCTAACTTTTATAAGAAGAACAAGTATGTGATCAGAGCTAAGAAAATTGCCATAAGCTATTTACTAGGAGCTATTGCTTACTTAATTTTTCATCCATTATTCTTTTTAGCTATTGGAGGGTCAGTAATACTCTATAGAACTGTTACTAGTGCGTTGATTTCCTATAAGGAGCTAAGAAACTTAAAGGTAACCCTAGGTGTTATTCTGCTTTATCCTATATGGACTTTAATTAACGGTAGTTCGGTACTCTCTGGTATTCTCAAGTTTATATTTACAAAATAATTCATTCACTTAATTCTTTATACAATTCTATTATGTCGTTAATTATCTTATCTGAATTATACTTTGCTAAAGCGTTGGCTCTGGCCCTTTCTCCCATCTTCTTAATCTCTTCTCTGGGAATCAATGATATTTTATAGAGAGCTTCAGCAAATTCCTTAACATCATAGGTATTAACGTGAAAACCATCAACACCGTCAGTAACTTGCTCAACTAACCCTCCATTACCCTTAGTTACAAGCACTGGTCTACCAGAAAGCATTGATTCTGTTACAACTCTAGCCCATGTATCAATGTTTAAACTAGGTACAATAACGACATCAACGTCACTTAAAATTTCTCTCATTTTCTTTACATACTCTTCATAAGGAACTCTTTCTGTTAGGATTACATGTTCAGTTAGTTCTAGATCCTTAACAATCTTAACCACTTGTTTCGATTCCAGGCCTCCAGGGACTTTAAGCCTTAAATTGCTATTTTTCTTCAAGGCTATTGCAAAAGCCTCTACCAAGTTGAATATACCCTTCTCCCTATCTGGGTAACTAAGGTATGCAAAAGTGAAAAACTTATCATTTGGATTATAAGGTACATAATCTATGTTTTTTGTAAGTGCATTAATGTTAATAACTTTTATCTTCTCTTCGGGAAAACCTCTAGATATTAGTACGTCCTTTACTACCTTGCTTACAGCCAAAATTGCTGAGGCAGAAGACACGTTTTTCTTTATCCTTTCCATTTTCCTTATTGCGTAAAATGCCTCAAGCGATGACGTAAACAAAGATTTGCTTTTCTTACTTCTTATAGCTCTACTCACCTTACTCACGGTTTTGCAATCACAGTCATTACAAGTCATTGAATTAAAGTAACAAGTTGGCCACCAGTACTGTATTGTTATTACGGTCTTTACTCCTCTCTTTTCGGCTAAAGGTATTATACCGTGCCAAGCGTTAGCTATGTGAAGTATTGAACCTTTTTCTGGGTTAATCTCGTTGAGAACCCTCTTTGAGTAAGATGTACTATTAAGCATCGTCTCTTCTCCGAATATCTTACTTTTAGGATGAGGAGGTAATACATTAAAGTTGGAGGGAAAAGAAGTATACATCTCCACGTCTATACCTTTCTCCTTTAGGAACTCGTACATTAGCAAAGTAGTAGCGTAAACTCCTCTCTGTCTCGTCTCTAATAAAATTCTAACCCTCAATTTAATCAAATAATTGGTTGTCACACAGTATTTAAATTATTGTAAACCTATCGCCTCTTTAAATCGCTTCATAAACTCTTCAAACCTAAATTTCTTAGCAGTCTCTATTGCACCTAATGAAAGCCTATCAGCCTCCGACGGATTATCTAGCAAGTACTCCACGTATTCGGCAATCTTTTTGTAATCATCTACTTCAGCTATTAGGGAATTGTAATTGTGTATTCCGTATTCTTTAGACCCCTCAGTTCTCGTCATTACTACTGGAGTTCCGGAAGCCATAGCCTCTACTGGTGGGAGCCCGAAACTTTCTAACCTTGATGTATAAACGAAAACATAAGAGGATGCGTATAAATTTGCCAGCTCTTCCCATGAAAGTCTGGGATGTTCTATGTAGTTAAAGCCTAGATCTCCTAAACTAACGTTGTCAAAGTTAACTATGTGAATTTTAAAATCTTTTCTCTTTCTACAAATTTCATTCATAGCTTTTACAAATGTATCAAAACCTTTTGTAGGAGCCGTACGGGCTATGGTCATTACTATTTTTTCCCTCTGTGATGGTTTAACTAACTGAGTTCTAAAGAACTCATCACGAATAAATATTCCTATTTGCAATATTTTTTCTTTACTATTAAATTGCTTAATTATATTATCAGTGTAATTCGAAATGCTTAGAAAGGTAAGATCAGAGGAACATGCTTTTGATATATATTTTTTGACTCCCTTCCTGCTTTGTGGGCTACTTCAGAATTATACAAAAAATTATAAAAAATAATTACGAGTATTACTCTTGTGAAAGAGTGAGTACAAGAGGGATTGGCACAAGTACGACGAGAACGTCATAACGAGATACACCCTTATGTTTCCCTTCTACATCTTCGAACACTGGTTTACTAGCAGAGGAGAATAGATATGCAAAGAAAACCTACAAGGCACCAAAGGAGTTCAACGAATTCCTAGCATTCCTCCACTTGTTCTTACCTTATAGGGCCATAGAAGGAGTATTGAGAGCACTAGAGAGACTGAAAATCAAATTCGAGGTAAATGACCAACTTGAAGTAATAGCAGACGCAACGGGAATAAGCACAAACAAGGGAGGACAATACATCATAGCAAAATGGGGTAAAACCAAGGACTCAAAATTCCTCAAGATCGAAATAGTAATGGATAAAGACCAATTCAACATAATAAACGCCGAAGTAACCACCAACGAGGTTGAGACAGCAGTAAAGACAGTTAAGGATTTACAAGACAAGGGAAAGAAAGTCAAGAAATTTTATGCAGATAAAGCTTATGACGCTAATGAGATTTACAATACCGGGGTTGAGGTCGTTGTTCCACCTAGGAAGAACGCTTCTACTAGACGTGGCCATCCAGCTAGGAGAAAGACCGTAAGGGAGTTCAAGAGGTTATAATCGTTGGAGAGAGGAGAAGGGTTATGGTATTAGGTGGAGGATTCAGTCCTTATTCTCAGCTGTGAAGCGTACTTTTGGGGAATCTGTTAGGGCTACAAGCTTTTTGGGACAAGTGGTTGAGGCTAAGCTCAAGTTCTGGGCTTATGCATGGATGGTCCACTTGGCTAATTCTTTAATTGGTGGAGCTCCGGGTATTTGGGTGTGAGCTTGCAAATAACGTTGAAATAAATATTAATTACTGAAAAATTCTCAGTGTATCATATCATGCTTATGAAATAAATTGAAGATATCAACAAAGCACTCCCTTCCATTGATCATAAATAAAATAAGCGTCAATTGCGTCTTGGAAAAATACATATTTTCCACCAGCTCTTACAGTTGGTAATATAGTATACCATGATGTAGCAATTACTATATCATTCTTTACTTTCTTAACAAGATTTGCTAGTATTCTCACATTAGTCTCATAAAACAAGGTTGTAGCCCAGCTAAATCTCTTAAAGCGCCTATTAGATTCTAAAAGAAACTGTATTGAAAAGAGAGGACGTAAAAATTTCTTTTGTGTAAGTACATTAGCATATCTTGTAGGATTATAACTAGAATAATTCCATCCCACTAAGCTAACTAAATTCACAGTATGCCCTTCTTTAGCTAGTTAATCTGCGATCTATAAATTACTAATTCAAACCCAGTTCCTCCTAATCCCCACATTGCAAAAGTTATATTAGCCATGAAATGTAATGAGCGAAAATAAGGTTAAAAATTATTATCAAACCTTTTATTCTCCTTATTCTTATTCTTTTTGTGCCTTTCATTTCAGTTATTATTACTGCTCATAATAGGAGGGAGTTTTTACTTGAGGCTGTTAACTCTGCATTAAATCAAACCTTACCGAAAGAGGAGTATGAAATAATTGTTGTAAAGAATTTCTCAGAATACGATGACATTTTAAAAAACCTAGGTGTAAAAACTGTATTTTCTAATGAAGAGAATCAAGGTGCAGATATTGTCAACGCTTTGTCGTATACAGAAGGTAAAGTTATTTGTTTTCTAGACGATGATGATATATGGGTTCCATGGAAACTAGAAAAAGTTAAGGAGGCATTTAAGGAAGAAAGCTTAGGCTATTACCATCACGCTCTTTTAGCTTTTAGGCAAGGGGAGAATATAAGTGAACTTATAGACAAGTTGAAAGAAAATGACAAAGAATTCATGAGAAATAGGTTCATTGATCTAAGCCCAGTTAATTCAAGTTCTACTTGTATTAGGAAGGATATTCTAGTGAAATACGTTTCACAGCTAAAAAAGGTAAGATACTTTATTGATAACTTTTATTACTATTTTGCACTACTTAAAAACTACAAGATTAAGTTCGACCCCGTTATATTAACTTTATATAGATGGCATTACAATAATTCTACTGCTTTAAAAGAGAAAAGCTTTCAAGAATGGTTAGAGAAGAAAATAACCTTTTATTCTAATCGATATGAGCTGTTACTAGAACTTATAAGTACTTGTAAATCAGAAGGAATAAGCAATACCGTAGTTAAAACACTGTTAGCTCAGGCTTTAAGTGATAAAATAACTGTAACTAGATTATCTAAAGACGGACTGTATAAAGCAAATTTTAGTGATTACTTGAAATACGTTAGTCTGGATTATAAAAACCTTAGAGGAATTTTACTAGCATCGTTAATCTTTATGCCTAAGTCCGTTCAACTATACGTTGCAAGGAAGTGGTACGAAAAGGAACAAAAAGCTTCATAATATACTGTACTAAATTTTTATATACATACAAGGTTATTGACTTAATGGGTGATATATCTAAATACGCTATCACGTCTTACCTCCACATCTTAGTAGGCACATTCTCGGCAACGGTTCTACTAGGCTTAAACACAATCATTGTAGGTAGACTATTAGGACCTGAAAATTACGGTTTATATACTCTTTCATTTAGTATTCCTTACTTTCTTTTAGGCTTCATAGATTTAGGAATGACTACTGCAGCGCAAAGATATATTTCGGAATTCATGGCTAAAGGAAAATTAGCAGGTGCGAAAAAGGTATTTCAAATTACTACATCTTACATGCTTACATTATCCTTGGTTTTCACAGTACTCTTCTTAATCTTAAGTAATTACATTGCGAGTTCAATACTAAATAGACCAGAATTAGTTATTTATTTAAGGATTTCAGCATTAATTATTCTCTTAGAAACAGTATTTAGGTACATTAGTTATAATCAGTTACTAGCATTGGGAAAATCTCACGTAAGTTCATTTTTAGATTTCTTATATGCATTATTGAGGTTTATTTTAGCGCCATTATTAATAATTCTAGGTTTTGGGATAGCCGGGGCGATCTTTGGTGCACTAGCGGGATATGCTGTTGCTGGGATAGTTGGGATCACTTATTTGCTCTACATTTTTAGGGGGATAAAAGCTGAAGGAGATATATCATTAAAGAGTATTTTCTCTTATAATATACCGTTTACGATTTTAGGTATAATAGGGTTAATTTCTGGTGAAGTCCAATACATCTTACTTTCCCGACTAATAATTGCCTCAGATATAGGTAATTATGCTGCCGCTAACAACTTAACTAGTATTATAACCATTTTTACTTCTCCCTTAGCTCAGATAACTTTACCTACCTTCTCTAGGATAACTGACGAAAGACAGTATGCTGAAGCAGTTATGAAGTATTCCAGATACGCTTTACTAATAACGTTGGAAGCACAAGGGATGCTATTTTCCGTTTCATTTCCCCTTGTTTACTTACTTTATGGGGAGAAGTACTCATTATCCCCCTACTTACTTCAGCTTTCCTTGATCCTCTCGATCTTGACCTCGTTTCTTTCTCTCTACGGAAGGAATACTATCTTCTATATAAAAAGAATGTACAAGATTCCAATTGTAGAGAATATAATTAATATTTCCGTATTTATACCACTAACATATTTTCTCCTCTTACGTTTTGGTATTGTGGGCATGATATTTTCAAGTTGGGCTTCATCAATTGTATCCACAATTTATGAGGATATACAGTTAAGTAAATTAATAGGATTAAAATTGAAGGAATCAATTTTCACCCTTATTAGGATTGAAATTATAGCACTGATCTCGCTCATATTACCCTCTGCCATAGAGTTCAAGATCCCTTATCCTTACAACCTTCCACTTTCTCTGGCAACTTTTATAACTCAATATATAATATTGATAGCATTTTCAAAAACAATCTCTGCTGTTGAAATTAAGGAAATCGAATCAGCACTTGAGAACAGCAAGCTTAATATTATTTTGAAACCATTACTGAAACTAATTCTCATTATTTCGTCATTACGAGTTTAAATCCTCCTCACTACTTAGTGTGATACTTATGGCTTAAAGCTTAAAGTAGTCTAATTATACATTACTATTGTGAGAATAATAATAACGAGAAGAGAGCATCTTGATGCCCTAGACGGCGTCAGCAGGTTTGTTTTCACATTAGGGGAAGGAATGAGGAAATTAGGTAACGAAGTATTTTTCCTTACACATCACGTTGAACGCGATTTTTCCCCTTTGGAAAGATGGGGTGCTGATGCTAAATATAATGCTTTTTCAGTACCTAAGCCTATAAAAAAAGTAGTTATTGATTGGTTTTTTGAGGGTAGCAAGGTAGTAAATGAGCTTTCTCCAGATTTGGTCATAATGAATGGAGTTGCGTGGATTAGAAGTAAGGCTAAGAAAATTGCAGTAATTCACGGTAATGGTCTTGATGAAGCTAAAAAAAGTAAGGTAAACGCGTTAGCTTTACGCTTCCTTTATTCCAGGCAAGATTATGTCGTGTGTATTTCGCAGAAGGTTAAGAGAATGGCTTCAGAGTTGGGCATTAAATGTCATGAAGTTATACCGATTCCCTTTAAGAACGAGGGATTTAAATCCTACCCTAGAGATAAGAGAGAATTTATCCTTCATGTAGGGACTAGAGGTGAGAAAAACGTTCCCGTTTCTGTTGAGGCTGTTAGGCTCTTAAGGGAAAGAGGGTTTAACATGAACCTAGTTATAGTAGGCCCTGCCGCTCATTACTGGAAGGAAAAGTTTAAATATGACTGGATTATCCCTAAAGTCGTAGATAATGAAGAACTCAAAGAATTATATGCAAGAGCTATAGCCTTAATTTTACCGTCTACATTTGATACTTTTTCGTATACGACTCTCGAAGCTTCAGCAAGCGGTACTCCAGTTGTTGGTAGTAATTGTATTCCAGAAGAGGCTTTAGTTGATGGATACAATGGTTTTAGAATTAATGGAATTAATCCTAACGATTACGCTGAGAAATTAGAGATGATATTATCAAACTATGAGTTATGGGAAAAGATGAGCGATAATGGAAAAAAGCTAGTAGAAAAATATGACTATATTTCCATATCTAAAAAATATCTGGATTTAGTATCTGATTAGTTGTTGAGAAATATTAATTATGAAATCGTATTAGTCAAGTGCATATTGATGCATAATCAACTAAGAAAAGCCTATTACTGTTCATTTGATCCCATAACATTTAGATTATAATTATACCATTTCTTTATTGCATATTCCTTGATTCTCTTAGGATCAAAAGGTAGAAATCCGTATAAAAATGACTTTAAACTACGTTGATAGCTAAGGTATTTAATAAGCTCTTTTAATGTGAGTTCATTTTTGTATTAGGTAATCTACTATAAGTGATAGTCCAGCCTAGATACATAGCTTCAAGGTGAGAAATTATTTTTTTCTTGTATTCATCTGCTATTTCACATTTAAAACGGGAGAAGATGTTTAAAAATGTCAAGTAGTCAACCTTATATCTTTTGCTCATTTTAGACAAATTAGTTAGCCAATCTTCATAATCACTTATTCTATCTACATTGGTATTAGTATTATGGACTCTTCTTAAAGTTAGTATTTTATCGTCAAATACAAAATCTCCACCGTGACAATATGCTAAGTAAAATAGTAAAACATCAACTGAGATAGAAACATTTTTGATCTTATCTAACTGAAATAAAAGGCACAAAAAGAACAAGAAAAAGAAGAATAGAATTTTAACGTCTTTGTTTTCAAGATATTATAGGAGTTTGATTTTACGTTGGCATTCTAATGTAAAATAATTATGTATAACTAATATTGTACTACTTAACAGTACGGCTATAATTTAGTTTTTTAGATAATTAGCATTTTAATATTCTACAATTACATTTTAGTGAGGGATCAAATTGCTTAGTGAAAACCGAATAGTTACCGCAATCATATTCAATTAGTTTGAGGAAATTATTTAGTAAAATCTCTCTTACTTTATTATAGTCAATTATATTCGATCGCCTTTCTACGATTGGTGGATAAATGAATTCGTTATCTATTCCGTATTTTTGAGGGTCATCAATGTTATAAAAGAAGTTCCTTAGTGTAAAATTCCGATTATTTAGCTCTTCTGAGTTCCTATAAATTCCTTCTACCTTTGCTACTAAGAATACTAACGGTTTAGCTAGCTCTTCTACTAAAGTCTGTTGTCTTTTTCTCATTAATTCCATAAAACTGTAACCAGAACCTCTAATATTATCAATTTTCCATCTTAGTTCTCTTTTTAAATACTCTCTCCAATTTTTAGCATATCTCTTTTCTCTATGCCCATTATATACGAAATTTTTACCTAATAATTATTGGGAGTCCGTACTGAATTTTCATTCTAGAAAGGAATTCCCAATCTTCACCCGAGTTCAGATCTTTCCAATTTCCTCTACTTAATATTTCTTCTTTAATTCCAATGAATGTGATTGCTCCATGAAGTATTAATGCATTCTTAATTCCAGATTTAACAATTTTTCTGAAGGCTGGAGTATAAGATACGTCAAGATCCATATATGCAGTAATTGAATTATCTGGACAATGTTTTAATGCAATTCTTCTTCCAATACCTCTTGAAGACTCAAACCCAAGTATTGTTAAATTAAACTCTTTTCCAATTTGCTTTAGTTTCTCATATGTACCATCAGTTGAATAAGAATCGACAACTACGATAGCAGAAAACTCAGGCTCAAAGACGCTTTCTATGGTATTTAGTACAGTATTTACTGAATTATAAACAGTACCGTAAATGCATATATTCATCGACTCTCTGTCTAACTTTTGTGTTATAAAATTTATTGAGGAGCATTACTGAGTAAATATCGCATATAATGTAGTAAACACGCATAGGTAAGCTAAGGATAATAAATATAAGGTTTAGGTGAAGAGATAGTGTAATGGCTGTAAAAATAGGGAGAAGCATATTACCCTCATTTGTAGTCTCCTTATCAGTTTTAGTAGTTTTAACAATTTATACGCTTACGCTCCTATCATATTCTAGGCTAATGGGGTTCAAGGACTATTTTAGTCAAATGAGCTTAGACCCTTACGCTTTTCCCCTATTCTCAGTCCTCACAGCCCTCTCCTTCGTTTTAATTTATTTGAATAAAAGAGAGAATAAGAGCTTAATCTTCTTAACAATTCCCTTAATAGCGTTTATTTTAGCTCGATTTTACTTACCTTGGTTCTCATTTCCTCAATATGGCAGTGAGTTTTATGACGCAGGAGGATTTTTAGCAAGGACAGAATATGTGCTCTATACTGGTCATACTACACCAATTTATCCCCTTGATCAAATAGTAAGGCAAGAGCCTGGATTTGAATGGGCTAACGCTATGCTAATAGATATAGTGAATGGTATACCCACATCACCTACAGCTTTTATTCTCGCCTTCCTCGTAAAGTACTATAACGTAATGGAGGTCTTGGTTTACACTCCAATAGTCCTATACGTCTTCCGAAAATTAGGTTTAGACATATATAAGAGCTTTATAGGTCTCATAATATTCTTCGGCTTCGAGTTCTCGCCAAACCTTCATTACGTAGACCAAACTTACGCTACGCCCCTTTACTGGTTACTTCTTTTATTAGTTTACTTAAGCGTTAAGGAAGGGGGGCTGAAACATTCAGTGCCAATAGCAGTGCTATCATCAGGGATAATACTATCTCACTTAGGCGTTGCGTTCTTTTCCTTCTTCGGGCTTTTAGTAATTGCTCTTTACTATTTAAGGAAGAACAGAACGCCACTTTATTATACAGCGCTGTTCGGAATAGGTTGGATAAGTTACCTTAATTACCTAGCTATGGTTTACGCTGGTTACGTAGTTTTAGGTTATGATGTGGCAACGTTTTACACAACGCCTTCTAGTGCGATTACTGTAGTATCACAAGATTTATACAGACCTTTGCCTTTATGGGCTGAAATAGTGTTTTACGAAGCAATATACATGGCTATAATAACTTTGACTCCTGCACTGCTATTTTTCTTACTATCGCGTAAGAGCGATAAAAAAGAGGAATACTTAATGCTAGCTGTGTTGATACTCATTACTTCCCTAATAGTGGGTCCGGTATCAGCAAAGTTAGGCGGTGCGGGTTATATTACGAGAATTCCGCAACAGTTAATGCCATTTATGGCAATAGCTTTTGCCGAAATATCTTTCTCCAGAAAGCTTAAGCCTTTATTCGCAACCATGGTTATTATCCTAGTGTTAATTGGTTCACTTTATTATTATGAGGGTAGGAATTTTGAAGCCACGCTTAATAATAATTACTTTGAATTCCTTTATACTTACGCCGTGTCCAAACCTCCTTCGTTCCTCTTAACGGCTTATTGTCCTTTAAGTATTAACGCTACACTTACTGGGTATTCAATTTCAGGTTTGATACAGTCTTATTATTATGAGTACGGTAACCTCTCGGTAATTCAAGAGATAGTTTATAATACGAGTTTGAGGGACGAAATAATTTACATGGCCCCTGGTCTTGTTATTGGAATTAGCTGAGGTCAGGGAGGAGATATCTAGCTACTTCTTACCACTAGTATCGTAACTTTTCCATGTGTGTCAATTTCAGATGTATACCTAAAACTATGAGTGTAATAAATTAGTATTACGACGAGTAATTATGATGGTGGTATATTCTTAGGAAAAATTTAAGTTCGTTTCTTGCTTTTTAATAATTGATGAGAATAGCATTAATCCATCATAGTGTTTGCGGTTACGGAGGTATGGAGATTGTTTCTCAAAGGCTTTACTATTACCTGACTAAAAGGGGATACGAAGTAACACTCTTCTCTACCTCAGCCTGTCAAGGTATGAACGTTAGGCAAGTTAAAGTCCTTAAAATCAAACCGGATATTCAAATACCTCTAGAAAAGGTAAATGGAGATTATGAAGTAGTTCACGTGCTTTCCTTTTTGAGCTATTTTAATATTTCAGTATCCTCAATGCTTAAAGGTAAAAAAGTGGTGAGTTTTCTAGCCGCAAAGACTTTAGGGACTCATCCAAATTTGTTTTACAGACTGGTTGGTCCTATTTACGAGGACTACATTATAAAAAAGGGGTTGAATTTAGCTAACGCAGTAACAGTGAAAAACTTGGGCGATAAAAAAGTTCTAGAGAAGTATAACGCAAACCCTTTCCTAATTCCTGATGGGTTAGACGACGTATATTTCAAGCCTATAAATGAGGATTTTAGACAAGAAGTGTTAAAACGTTTTAACCTAGAAGAAGGTGAGTTTGCACTTTACGTGGGAAGGATTCATAAGTTGAAGGGCGTCAAGGTCTTTATTAAGGCTCTACAATTGTCTAATTTTAAGGGCGTAATAGTTGGTAGTGGTGATAAAGTTGAAGGTACGAATGTTGTTTATGCGGGTTCTCTTGACGATCTGAGCAAGATCGCTTTAATAGACTCGTCATGCTGTGTAGTTATTCCGAGCCTTTCGGATTTCGTTGAGGGCTTCTCTATAGCAGCCTCTGAAGCTTGGGCCAGGCGGAAACCGGTCATTGCTTCTTCCGTAGGTGCTTTGAAGTATAGGGTTAAAGAGGGGGTTAACGGTTTTCTGTTTAAGCCCGGCGATTATAAAGCTTTAGCTAACATTTTGCCAAAAGCTAAGGACTCCAAGGTTAAGGAAATACCGGAGGACGTTTTGCCTTGGGAAATGGTTGTGAGTATGTATGAGGATGTATATAAGAAGACCTTAGAAGATAGTAATTTTGAAAAGTAGCTAAAGTATAATAGGTAGAAAAACGCTAACTACATCTTGTCAGGTAGGTCTTTTATTCTCTGTCTAGAGCATTAAGAAGTAAGTTTTAGGTTCTTACGTCTTTACTACATAATAGCAAAAAGAGTATCCCCCAGCATATACGAATGAAATATTTTTAATTCTCAGATTATTTTTGAGAATAATTTGTCTCCTATCGATATAGAGATTCATAGAAGCTGATCATGCCCTCGGCATAGAGTTTACGTCCTTTGGCAATTCAAAAAGTAAAGAGGAGGTAAAATAGAGTAGTCATTGTATCTAATATTTATAACCCCCTTGTATAATATTCTCCTATGAAGACTTTAGGAATAATCCTTATTGCTCTTTCCCTTCTCGTGATCGCTCTTTACGCTTACGGTCTTTTCTTCGAGTGTGGACAACAATTTTGTTAATTTAATATAATTTTATTCAACAATCTTTTCTCGTTCTGTAAAAACTTGTTTTTGCGTAATACTATTTAAGGGTGAGCACGGGGTTTTTATCTTGGTGAGCACATGGGAATCAAGTGGAAAGTTCCCGTGCTCACCCAAATTGTATTATTGTTATTTGAGTATATTAATGTTAAG
>NZ_JBBHKR010000014.1:0-7896 GCF_037389425.1 Stygiolobus sp. CP850M | reverse complement strand
CTTATCTATAACATCCTTTACTGCCCGGTGTATTTGTTAGATAAGGGGGTGATAATAAATGTAAATATTTCAAATGAGTGAAAATGTTGTCCACACTCAGGCACTCTCTAATAAACGATAAAAATTTAATAAAATGAACGGAAAATGAAATCAATGCCAAAAGTAAAAGTTAGTATTCCAGGGTTAATAGAAGGAAAAATTGAGCTTGAAGGCATTACAATATTAATGGGATCTCCGATGACTGGAAAAACTACCTTACTTAGACTAATATACGACCTGACCTACGTTAAAAAGAATAATGTTATACCTCTAGAGCTATTTTATATAGCGAACGAATTTTTAGAAAAGGGAACGATGGAAATAGCACTGGAGGATCTCAAGATAAAATGTAATAAGGAAGAAACTGAAAACCCAGCGTGTAGAATGTTGTCTAATTCCTCTATTGCTTATAATGCGATTTTATTCCCAAGTGAGATGGAGTATATTATCAAATACAACTACGCTCCTGCCTATTTTGAATCTTACAACGAGTTCATGAATTTAATAAATAAATTAAGAGCGGGCACATCAGGGTATTATAAGATTCCTATACCCGATCTAATTGAGACAGAAATTACAAGCGAAAACTACAGACTTGTTGAAAAAATTAAAAAAGATGATAAAAAATCTATTAGCATTGACATTTCCTCTTCAACGGCAACTAAACTAGGTTTTATAGTTAAGGTCATAGCAAAGGGCCTATTGCCAGACCCCAAAAGCACTATTCTTCTATTTGACGATCCTCAAACCAATATGCATACAGAATATCAGATAAAGCTTGCTTATATTTTAAATAAATTAGCGGAAATTGGATATAAAATATTAGTCACTACGCATGACTTAAACTTCTTAACAATACTCGCTTGTAGCAACTCTATTCCTGAAGTTATGAAACTAGAAAATTTTAATCCACAGGCAAAGAGGCTGTACATAATAGACAATAGTAGACAAATTAAAGAATATAGCCTATTAAGTAGTTCAATTCCAACTTACACGGACACTCTATATAAGTTATACTCGGAATGCATAAAAGTGGAGTAAAATGAGTTGCAACTGTTTATGGCTAATAAATAATCCGAATGTGGTTAACGAACCATTGTTAATCGAGTTTTGTTGTAGTATCCTTCTAAACGATAGAAACGAATTATGCAAAGCAAGACAATATGCTGCCAATATAATCAATAAATGTAGAAGAAATGGCTGTAGTGACTTTGAGTCATGTAATGTTATAAGTAATAATAATGGAAATGATTGTATCATAGAGAAAGATGGAGAAACTATAGAATTTGTTACCGGAGTTGATAAATACGTAATTAAAGATCACATTGAAAACAAACGTCCTAATATTTTGGTAATAAGTGGACCTCCTGCAATTCCCCCAGAGGTATTAATTGATTTATTTAATGTTATAAAGCAAAAAGGGTACGAAATTATCCATAATATTAGCGTATATGAATTATGTAGAAATTTTAAACAATATAAGTCACGTTTTCCCAGTACTAACATCGCAATATTTATTAGCCTAGGTCCACTCACCAGAAACATAATCTGTATCAGCTCATAGAATAAACAAAAAGGTAAAAAAAAAAGTTATTATTAAAAATATTATTTGTTAAATACAGTATTTTTAATCGTATATATTTCGATAGTTTTCAATAAATAAGCTTTAATAAATAAATAGTAAGGTGAATATAATTAATTTCTAATTTAATAATATTATTACTGATACAGTTCAGCTAACACTATCAAGCAATTATCACTACATAGTTACTTTTAATATCTACACTATTGCTAAATTTAACATAAAAAAGAGACTAATCTTTACCTAATTCAATAAATGTATTTGCAAATTTTTCTAGATCTATTCCCTTTGTTACCTTGTTGTTTAATGTGTTAATTCTATTAATAAAGAATGTGATTTCCTTAATTACGCGGTAGTAATCTCCCCCAAAAAGCAAAAATTCGGCTAAGTCGTCAAGTATTGATTGATCTCCATAATCCTTGTTTACTAAAAGCGTTAGAATTTTAGTATAATCTGGAGACATAGACTTTAGCCTTGCTATCTTATCCAGTAATGAAGTGATATCGAAAATTTCTGGCTGTAATGCTCTTTGAAAGTTGCCAGATTTTTCAAGTCTCCAGACTAATGCATCAACTTTACTATCAAACGAATATATCGTTTCTCCGAAGGAAAGGGCATAGACTAGGACAGATTTTAACGTAAGTTCAATATTTATATTTTCGCTCTTACCTTCTACAAACCTCTCTATTAATAATAATTCGTCTCTTTCCATTTCATCTTCAGGTATGAGGGTAGTTAACGTCACGTTTGCATTATTACCGCTTATATATCTAATTATTGCAGTTCCAAATATTAATCCTAAGTTGGATAATGAAAAGCATTTGCCGCAAACTCTATATTCTTTAGTAACAGCGTCATAATTATCTACAGTATATTTGCCGTAAATAAAACCTAACGGTAAGTATAGGTTATATAAGGCCTTTGATTTACTTCTACCTTCCTTATATCTAACCTTATGATCTTCAGTATAGGCCTTTTCAACGTCTTTAATTTCATTTAAACTTTCTGCAAAAGATTTTAACCATGAGTCAGTAACTGATACATTGATATTTGAGTCCAAAATTTTACCCAAATATATTGAATATCTTGCTACATTCGAATTTCTGCTGTATTCTTCTAATTCTTCTTTGATAATTTCAACTGTCTCACCCATTTTAGAAAAGTCTCCGCATATTTCATACCTATCTCCTATTCTTCTAACCTTATCTACATGGAAAAGTTTAACTATACCGTGCATTATTAAAGTGTCAGTAACTATTCCATGACCTGGAGTAGTAATGCACGTCATTTCTCGTCACAGTTTATGTCAGGTAATATTTCAGCACCGGCTTGAGCCATTTTAGTTATCCATGTTCCTTCGTCTTTAGCATCACTTCTATTTAAATTGGCAGCAACTGAATCAACTAACGTTAGGACATGAAGAAAAGCTGACACTTTATTCCTAAAAATTAATGAATTGTCGCTTATTGAGTAAATTATTACACGCTTAACTACTTTAACCACATCTTTTGAGCTAATCCTCTTCAAGATCTCGGTCATCTCTCCTATAGGCAAGTTCTTAACTTTAGGATAATATGGATCTTTACATAATTCACAATATGGCCTTAAATTTCCTTTCCTCTCAGCATTTTCCAGAACTGCTTTTATTGTAGATATAGGCACATACTTCTCCTTAAATTGGCCGGCATAGATACTAAGAATACCACTTTCGTGGTGTAAAAGTACTGCTGAGGAGACTATCATTCTCGCCTCATCTTTCACTAGATTATAAGCAACATATGAGCCTATGACTTCATGCCTAAACATTACCTTATTATGCTTATATTCCTCCAAAAGCTTCCCCGCATCATGAGATAATATGGCGATCTTTACTAAATCGTCTACGTCATCCACACCTACAGCACGCCTTAAGTTTTTTATGTAAAATTTCTTAATGCCTTCCCACACCTTTAGCATGCAGTGAACGTGCTCTAAGTACGTCTCTTTACATTCATTGCCTACGAAATAGGCACAACAAGTCTCACTCATCTTCTTTCACCTCTGGCAAAATTAAACCATTAGAATAGTAATTCTCATTTATTATAACTATCATTTCTGAAGGTAATCCGCTCATATTCGGTTTAACTTCTTTTAGAAAATTCTTACTAAATATATTTGCATTATAAACTTTAGTATTAGATATTAGTTTTTCCAATCTCTTTTCATTATAATTATTTACTAGCGAAATGGAATACTTGGTAGATTTACGTAATAAGAATTCGTTAATCTCTTTACTCAGCTCTTCGTACTTTTTACTCTTTAACATTTTTTCAAATTCTTCCTGAAGTTCTTCAAATTCCTTATTTGTGAGAAGATAAAGTGTAACATAATAAGAAGGTCTTAGATAAACGTCCCTTTCTGGAGGATAAGAATATAAATGTAATTCGTTAAGGTATTCCGCAGAACTAATATAGAAGGACTCTCCTAAAGAGGAAAGTTTATTTATAATTAGATTATCGTAAACTTCGTCTATTAACTGTTGAACCTCGTCCATGTCTCCTATTTTTATAGTATTTAGTTTAGAAACTATATTACTAGTTCTATTCATTACATCCTCATCGTAAGGCAAGGGATTTTTAACATTAAAGATTTCAACGTCTATTTCTTTTTCCCTAACTCTTCCTATTCTCTGTATTAAGCTATCTATAGGAGAGATTTCTGTAATTACTTTCTTAAACTTATAATCTATTCCTACTTCAGCAGTCTGGGTGGTTATTAATATTTTATCTTCTACACCTTCATCCAATTCCTCGATTACCTTATCTTTATCTTCCTTCTTCATTAATGAATGTAAAAGTAAAGCCTTTCCCTTACTTTCACACTTCTCAAAGATTTTCCTAGCTCTCTCTATTGTATTTACAAATATTATCGAACCTTCCTCACATTCAGTGTTATCTATTGTTTCCTTCTTAAAATCGATTTTAGCTACTTTATCTACTTTGGGCTTAGTCAATTCCACCTTTTCGCAACTAAATAATTTAAGAAAAGCTGACGGCAGTGTCGCAGAAGATAACAGTACTGTCCCTCCAGAATTAACTATACTACAGACTATCTTTGATACAATCCTAGGCGCTAAGAAGGCTTGATCTTGAATCAAATGAGCCTCGTCAAGAACTAGATAAGAATTCATTAAAAGGCCTGCAGGCATTGAATACCTCCCGGTTTTATACTCCTTTCCCCAAGTTATAACCCTCTTAGCTAGAAATCCGTAAGCCATTGCATCTATTGTAGTTAAAGTTATATTTGCAGTATATAGGAAAGTCGGCTTTATTACTTCACCGTGGTCACAGCCCACTGTTATCCCTTTCACTAGCTTAGTATAAGTTCCCGCTCTCCTTTTCATTTGACGTAATAATGCGTGAACTGGTTCAACTAAATACATCCTTGAGTCAAACCATTCGCCTCTAATAAACTGATAAAGGTAAGGAGCAAAAATAACTTCAGTTTTACCGAAGCCCGTAGGTGCATTAAGTACTAAAAGGAGACCACCTTTAGCTGAAGAGAACTTATTGTATATTTCTCCCGCAAATTGAACTTGTTCTTTTAATCTCTCTTCGTCAATCTTGGGAGAATGACTCCATTCAATTATCATCTTCTTTAAAAGCTCAATCACCAATTATCACCTTCGGGAAATACAGCATCTGCTGCGCACATAACTTTAGATGTTTTTATCGGCGAAGGTTTTATGGAATACCCCTTAACCTCAACTGGTATATAAAAAGCGGATTTTTTTCCTAACTCATCGAAACCGTCTACTGTAATTTGTTCTCCGCGTGTTTCCTGACTTACTATCTCATTTTTTATCATAACATTAACACCGTCTTCTTTTTCGCATTCCCCAATTTCACTTTCTTTAACGTCTATAACAGAAAGTAATGATTCGGAATCTCCTAGCCTTTCCATTATTTTAACTGCTTCAATTATTGGACTAGGCTTATCGGTTAGAATAAGTATATTCCTTTCTTCCGAAACTACATATTCTCTCACCAAAGCATCGGAAGATGAGAAGAACTCTGCTAACGACTTTGGCATTTTCTTATCTTCAAGCATTCCCCTAACTCTTTTCAGTATTACTGGTGATTTAGAAAAAGTAATTTTTCTAGGGAAATATTCCCTTGCTTTCTTTACAATTTTCCTGGCTAAATTGATACAATCCTCACCCTTGCATTCTCCCAATAACGCTAAACTACTACCTACAGAGCCTACGATGGTCGAAGGCATTAAAAAGATATATGAATAGGAAATTTGATAGGTGTCATATCTCTTTATTGAGAAAAAAGGAATTCTCAATTTAGCTATTATTGCTTCCACTCTCACCACTCACTAGGGCGAGTAATTTTTTAAAGAATTCGTTCAATGAATTAGTTTGCTCAATCCCAGTTTTTTCGAGTTTCTTACAATTCTCACCATAACATAACATTTTAACGTTATTAAATAATTTCATTATGTCAATAGATTTTTCCATATAATCAACGTAACTCCCGTGAATTAAATTAGGAATAGGAGAATCAGATACTGCAGCTAACAATTCTACCGGCCTAGAAATACCTAAAGCTCTAGACTGCTTCGCCCCAACACCAGTAAATAAATATGATGAAGCTAACACTGATGCTTTCTTCCTTAGTTTGATTTCTTCTTTTTCATCACCTTCATCACTGCACACTTTATCATTATTAGCAGTCTCATACATTGGTTTACATACATAATTCAAGTTCATGGAAATATTAAAGCCATAAAGTGGGGATGATGAATACTCATGTTTAAAAATCATTTGTGCTGTATTTTCATTATTACTTGACTTTTGGTTATTAGACTTCTGAGTACTAATAGGATCTATCCTATTATGAGTCTCAGAAAACCTAGTCACAAACTCCAAGACATTAATATCAAATACTGGGGCTGCAAACGAAACCTTAACTAAGCTATCCCTTTTTATCTGCTTTTCTCTCTTTCCCTTCTTGACTATTAAGAACCCGTGAATATCGTTACATAAATCCTTTATTGCCTCGGTTTCACTGCTAGCTTCCTTCAAATTGGACAAAGTAGACTCAACGGTATAACCTCTTAGTCCAATACCTTCTCTACACAACTCATTCAATAAGCGTCCTCCAAGCGATTGATAAGCTTGGGCTAAATATACCGAATGCCAATGCTTTAACGAATTCCCAGTTAGAACTGGTACTTCGTATAATCTATAATCGCCTCCGCTCTCTACGGAGATACGTGCTATAGCGTGAGTATTATAATTTCCCAAATTATCAGAGCCCGTTAGAACTGAAATTTCTGATTCAAATCTACCAGAAATTCTCACGAAAGTCATGACTTACCACCACTTCTAATTATTTGTGAGGTCAAGCGATCGGGTACTATAGAGAGAGAAGTAAAAATCTTCACATAAATAGGTAATTTTTCCTTCTCATTTAAACACCTCATTTCAAACTCCTCTAAATATCTCTCCCAAGCTAACAGCCTCTTGCACACATAACTATCATTACTATTTTGACAGAAATCATTATAAGTTTTTAGAATTATCCTAGAAATCTTACTAAAGTATTCTGCAACCTTCATTGCATCATTACTATATCTAGCCATCTCATCTATTACATCATAACTCTTATCGTAAAGTATGGCAACTCTTGCACTCCTAGAAAGCCGCCTAACAAGTTCCTCACATGTTAAACTCTCTAACTTTTCTTTGGCATTCTCCATACCTATAAATCTTACTAGAGATATTTTAAGCTTTACATTACACATTAGTTCTTACTTAACGAAGCCGGCTACTTCATTTCTTGGTCTCTAGAAATAGAAATTTATTAATATTTAGTAAAAATAATCGAGTGTGGAGATAGTGTCGTCGTTAAGCTACAAATTCTGGGATTAACCTTCTCTCCCATAAGACTAGGGCTATGGAGTACATCATGCTACGAATGCTCCTATTTACTGCCTTCGTTGCTCTCTTGAATCTAATTAGCCTATCCCTTAATGAGGAATGAAAGGACTAGAGGGGTTAACTGGCGAGACTACCGTGTGGTCTTTCAACCAGAAGTACAAGTTATAATCATCGCTCACCCATCTACCCTCTTCAGGCAAATACTTTTTAACCTCAAGGAAAGTCCTCTCATCCCTATCCCCCAAAATGAGGTAAACTCCCAGCTTCGTGTACACGTAACAAGTGAAAACCCACTTGTAAAAAGCCCTAGTATTCTTGTACAAGTAAGTCCACATCTCATCAACAA
>NZ_JBBHKR010000013.1:0-6525 GCF_037389425.1 Stygiolobus sp. CP850M | reverse complement strand
TGAAGGTAAGGAGGTATTCTAAATAAAAAGGAAGTTGGTGCCAAGAATATAAATTAAACGTGGATAAATTCACTACCGTTGTAGAGGCATTAAGGAGAATAAAAACCGAACAAGATCCTACATTATCCTTTAGAGCTTCATGTCACATGGGAGTTTGCGGTAGTTGCGGTATGAAAATAAACGGAAAGCCTAAGTTAGCTTGCAAAACGCTCATAGTGAATGGGAAAAAGGAAATTACTATAGAACCCATGGATAACTTCCCTGTAATTAAAGATCTGATAGTCGACCTTGACTCTGTTTATAGAAAAATGAATAAGGTCATACCAAGAGTTACACCTCCAGAGGAAGTAATTCAAGGTAAGGCTGAAACTAGATTAAAACCGGAAGACCAAAAAGAACTCTGGGGTTTCGCGCAATGCATAATTTGCGGTCTCTGCTATTCTGCTTGTCCGGTAGTTGAAACAAATAAGGACTTCTTGGGCCCTGCAGTACTAGCTTCGGTCTATAGGTTATCAGCAGATCCTAAGGACACCCTAGGAAAGAAAAGATTGGAAATAGTAGTCGATCCTATATTAGGCATATGGAATTGTAGAGTTGCAGGCTCTTGTTCAGATGTATGCCCTATATATTACTGGGATAGTGGCGCTTATCCTACTCTCGATACACTTCTTCATGTTATTCGCAAATAACCTTAATTTCGATAATAGAATCTCAACACCAGTTGTAGACGAATATTTAAGTAATAGCGCATATTACTCTTTACTAGGCTTACTCTTAGTCGTAGCTTTTATTCACGGCTTATTAGGAGTTAGGAGAAGTTTATATGACTTCGGAATTAAAAAGGAGTTAAAGACGTTATAATTGGTGGAATAATAATACTATTGGTGTTGTTATTTTTTACTTTACTACCTAATGCCATTTTTATTCTTGTGAACAGTTTAGGGTAAATTCCCATTCCGAATCCCATGATTCCTCCTGGCCAATGTACTAAGACTACGTTTACTAAAAGTCCTCCCGGGAAAGGTATGCCAGGGGCAGTAACATTAGTTCTGGAATTATCACATATTATTATTATACAACCAAGCCTTTATAGTTTTTTTACCTAAATATTCTTGATTTTTATAAATATCTATTATATTTCTATTATTTATCTCACTTAATTCAAAATTTTAAATTCAACTATTTCAAATTTATCCTTATCTAATGTCTGATTTAGAACTGAATTTAATGTGTTGTCTAAATATTTTTGCCTATTATAGGCTGTTATTATTACTGAAACGAAATACTTCATTATTAATATATCCTATGTATAACGAACTTTAAATCTTTTAATAGAAAGACTTAAATAATTGACTGACTAATCAATTTATTGCGACTTAAAATGGAACAGAAAAGAATCCACGAAATACCTGAATGGGCATTTGAATTTCATGGGCATAGATGTCCTGCAATGCCATTAGGTTATTTAGCAGGCAAATATGCTCTGAAACTACTAGGAATAGAAAAGGAAAAAGATACTAATACTTACGTTTTTTCGGAAACTGGTGATGAGCATCATCAAGGATGTTTTGACGACGGAGTTCAGGCAGCAACTGGATGTACTTATGGTAAAGGAAATTACAAAAGACTTCAATACGGCAAGATGGCTATAATTGTTTATAAACCAGGTAAAGGAGCAGTTAGAATAAGACCAAAGCCAGAAATACTTGATGGATGCAGCAAATTTGAATTTTTCAAATATAGAAAATCTGGAATACCTGCATCTCAAGTTCCTAGAGAAGTTTCGGACGAGGTTATAAATTACGTACTTTCAAAAGATTTCGAAGAATTATTCTATTACGAATTTCTCAAAGACTTTACATACAGTTCTCTAAAGAAGACAATGGCAAGAATAGTATGCGACGACTGCGGAGAGCCTACATATGAGAACTACATAAAAATCTTCAACGGTAAAAGGCTCTGTCCACGTTGCTATGAAATTGAAATAAATAAAAGGTGATAGTCTATGAATCCAATTTTTTTATCTATCATATTCATTTTAACTTGGATAATTTCCACGTTGTTTGCAGTAGCGGGTGTAGGTGCAGCTAACACATTAATTCCTATATATTACTCCTTGGGTATACCATTTTCAATAGCAGCAGCCGCTGGGCTTTTATTAAACGTATTTTCACTGTCGTCTGCCACGGTAAACAATGGAAAAAAGGGTAGAGTATTATGGAAATTAGGAACGATCTTCCTTATACCTGCAGTTATAATGGCTCCAATAGGGGCATTCATAGGAATTCACACTCCAAGGAAAATATTGCTCTGGATATTCGTGGCATTCTTAGGCTACACATTGTATAATTTGATAAGAGGAAGAGTAAAAGAGGAAACAAACAAATTTTCTGGAAATATTAAAGGGTACATACTTGGTATAACAGTAGGAGCTATTGCTGGATTTCTTGGCGGTTTATTAGGCGTAGGAGGCGGAATGATAATTTTGCCTGTTTTAGCTCTGATAGAAAAAGATTATAAGAAAGTTTCAGCTACTGCAGGCTATGTAGCTTTATTTAGTTCTGCAAGTGGTTTTACTAGCTATCTGTTCTTATTACGAGGAATAAGTTATGATCTATGGTTAGTAATATTAATAGGCGGAATTTTAGGAGGATTCAGTGGATCATATTTAATGAACAAGATGAAGACTCTTTACGTAAAATATACTATAGTATCCATAATAACGTTCGTGCTAATAAAAATACTTATAGGAATAATTTAAACATTTAAACTATGAGAGGCATAATTAAATTATGAGGCAGAGAAATGAAGAAGTGACGAAGGAAAAGATATTGCAAGCTGCTGCCGAAGTTTTTGCTGAGGAAGACTTTTTTAAAGCTTCAGTAGACCAAGTGTGTAAAAAAGCAGGAGTTTCTAAGGGAATAATATTTTGGCACTTTAAGACTAAAGATCAGTTAATCTTAGAGGTAGCTAAGAAAAGTCTACCTTTAGATATTGTAGAGAGCTGTTTAAAAGAAAAAGAAAATACTCTTGAATGTATTGGGAATAAATATCTAGAAAAATACGATAATCCTATTATGAGGAAACTTTTCTTGCATACTATATCTGCAATGAATATATATAAGGAACTGGGAGATGACATTAGAGAATTATGTGATTCTCTAGTGAAAAAAATAAGTAAATGTGCTTTAAATAGTGAAAGTAATGAGGATATTATAAGAATAAGGTCGTTCATGGGAGGACTTCTTTGTTACGTAGTAAATCCTCCGAATATAGACAAGAAAACATACGTTAATACTCTTATTAAGATAGCTTTAGCGAAAGAAACTTAATAACAATATTAAAATAGATTCACCTAATTTATAAATATTAGATTTTTTCCAATATATAATTTTTTCTAAATAAATTTGTAAATAATTTTTAAATACCTATATCCTTCATTATATTTATGGAAACTAAGAAAGTCTTAATTTTAGGAATAGACGGCTATCTAGGTTGGGCCCTGGCGTTAAGACTAGGAAAGAAAGGACATGAAGTATACGGTATAGATAATCTAATAACCAGAACACAAGCTATGGAAGTAGGTGGGGATTCAGCATTTCCACTACCGTCAGTCGAGGAAAGAAGAAATATATTTAAGAGATATATTGGGGCAATAGATTTCGTAATTAATGATATCACTAAACCTAATGTTTTAAGAGATTACATTAATAAAGTAAAACCCTATGTAACAGTGCATTTCGACGATAAAAGATCGACGCCTTATTCCATGATAGACGAGGATCATGCTATATACACAATGCACAATAATATAGAAGGAAACAATAAGGCTAATTTACGCTGTTAAGGATCACCCAGAAATCCATTATTAAAAATGGGAACAATGGGAGAATATGGAACACCTAATTACGACATACCGGAGTCCCCTTTCGTAAAATTTGAATACAACTGTAAAAGCGATATGGTTCCAGTTCCAAAATTCACAGGATCATGGTATCACTAGACTAAAGTCCACGATTCACATAATTTAATATTTGCAAATAAAGTATGGGGAATAACGGTTATAGATATAAATCAAGGTCCCGTATACGGTACTAGAACCTCAGATATGATGGATGGTGAAAGCGTGATAGAGGGTCTAAGAACTAGAATAGACGTTGATGAAGCTTGGGGAACAGTTATAAATAGAAACGCCGTTAGACCAGTTTTAGGATTGCCTTTATTAGTATATGGAAAAGGAGGCCAAACTAGAGGTTTTATTTCTCTTGAAGACAGCGTAAATGCCTTAGAAATTTTAATTAATAACCTCCTAAAGAAGGAGAGTTCAGAGTTGTTAACCAATTTATGGAGTTATACAGTGTAGAGAAAATAGCAATGTTAATAGCTGATGCTACAGAAAAATTATTAGGCTACAGACTAAAGATTCATTACGTTAGAAATCCAAGGATAGAAAAGAAGGAGTATTATTATAATCCAGAAAGGAAAATTCTTCCAAGCCTTGGTTATGAACAAAAGAGGTTTCTAAAAGATGAGATATATTCAATACTTACAGATCTTTACCAATATAGAGATAGACTAAAGAACTTTAGCGAATGGACTAACGTAAAGACTGACTGGAGAAACGGAAGAAATGATAAAAATAGATTCGATTTAATAAAGGAATTATGAATATCCTCTAGGAGCTTTATCTTTCTAGAATTTTAATTACCAATCTTTTTATCTTATTAAATTGTTTATTTAGAATCATATTTATAGTTTAAGATAAAAGATTTGAACACTTAATACCGAAATCTTTATAGTCGAGATTATTGGTAATTAACTGATGGAACATAAAAATCCTCCTACAATAATATCCTCATCGCAATTTCCTACGTCAGAGCAGCCAGTAGTAATGGTTGTAGACGTAATGCTTAGATGTAAATTAGATAATCAAGTAATGCCCGCATCTATGGCTTTAGAACATCAACAAATGCATATAAAGAAAGGAGAAGATCCATGCTTTGTTATTGAAACCGCACCAGGGAAGCAAAAAGGAGAGGAACCCACAAGAGGAATAATTTAAAGAATTGAGAATTTTTCATAAATTATTAAATTTCTTTTCATCCTTAAACTGCTTCTCGTATTTGCTAATTCTAGACTTAATATATTATAATTGATATTATCCATGTTACGACAAAGGTTGATATAATAATTATACCAGCGTTGCCCCACCAAACACCACCGTTAATTGTTGCTATAATGTTCCAGAACCATCCACTTAGACAGAACTCAGATTGCAACAAACCTAATAGCTCTAAGGAACCTACAAGATAAGCCACAATAATTGAAATACCAGTCATAGTCAAGTTATACCAAACCTTTCTTCTCAGATTACCCATAAACGCCTACCTATATGCGCCGTTCATGAAAAATCCGTCAGTTGTGTCTACAAGACTCATTCCTGCAGTAAAGAGGAAAGGAAAAACAAGCAGAGTCCATAAAGGTATCTTAGTAAACACTCCAGCAGTTCCGGCACTTATTGCCAAAAGGGCAGTTTCGGAAGCTGTATCGAATCCCAGTCCGAAAAGGAAACCTATAGGGTACAAGTAGTATTGATTATTAACTATCTTAAATAATCCTTTGAAATATCTATTCATGAATCCCCTCTTTAATAGTGCGTCATTTAATTTAGCTTCATCAAGCTTCCCTAGTTTTGTTTGCTTAAATAACTCGTAAATTTCAAAATGAACAACTAAGTTAAGAAAACCAAACTCCAAAGTCGAACATTAAATCTAGCATAGGAGTACTGGGGCCAATTAAAATTACGTAAGCATTAGCTCTTCTGGACAACTCCAAGAGTCTATATATTGATTTATTTATTATTGTAGTAGCCGTTATTATTACTACTTGAACATCTTCTATAACAGTCTCTGCAGCGGTGGATAGAAGAATCCCTTGAGAAGAGTCTATCAAGAACGGGTTTAGCTATAAAACTATAAATTCTTTGGCAACAACCTCTTTGAATTTCTGTAATCCAAGTAATTTACCTATCATCACTATTTTTCTTTCCTTTACCAATTTCTAGGACAACGTCTAGCCCATTAGCCTCAGTATTTCTTTTAGGTTCTGTAACAGAGTTTATTGTAGCCAAACCTACACGCTTGCTTCTAAGAGGTTCCACGACCTAAGATATTCAGCTAACTGTCCGACTCTTTTCTCTTCTAAATACTCGAAACCTTTAACATCTAAATCCTCGTTTCATGTATTATAAGACATTGAAACCCCGCAGTACTTAGAAAGTACGCAAGTCCACGTTACACCTATCGTAACATTTTTAACATTACTATCGTTTTCTTCAGCATAAGAAATTAATGATTCCACAACTTTACTTCCCATAAAAATTGGGAAACGATTTATGTTTTTATAAATATTTTCTATTAGACTTATTTATGGTCGTTAATGATAAGACGCTATACGCTCTTTAGCTATAAAAAGGTAGCATAAGATCTTCTAGAGAAGAAAAATAGGAATAATAATTTATACTAT
>NZ_JBBHKR010000012.1:0-4737 GCF_037389425.1 Stygiolobus sp. CP850M | reverse complement strand
CGTGTAAAACCTCAGTTTTCCCATATCCTGCACTAACCTCATACAGACCTAACATATTACCACCTTCTTCTTCTAGGGAAGAAGACTAAGGAAAAAACTGAGACAATAAATCCTATAAAAAATAGTGCATGCTTTCCTAGAACGAAACCTGATACGATTAAAAATATTCCAATACCTAATAGAAAAAAACCTATTACTAAATTAGGTTTAATTTTTACAATATATACTAACAATATTATAAGAACTAAGAGAACTAACGGAAAAATAACATAAAAATCTGATGTAATTGACATTTATAACACTTATAGTCCTTCATTTATTATTTTTTCTCCTAATGATTCAACGGTAAGCTTCTGTCGCGGTACTTTATATCTTCCATCTTAACCCTCCTTCAATTATTTTCTTTATTGTGTGATAGAGAAGGAAAGTTTTGTTACTTCTTCTCCCACCTGTTACTGTAATTACGTAATCCTTGTCTAGAGGTAAGTCCCTTTCTATTATGTCAGGTAATGGTAAAGTAAACCATTCTGCTGTGAAGCTCTTTATTCCTCTTCCATAAGAATGATGATAATTGTAAGTTTAAGTCTTTTAACGACCAGTTTTACGTAATGATTGGTCTCTAAGAGACCAGTTTAATTTCATTTATGCGATTCTAACACTATGAAGATATTGTGCGTCTAAGATAATTTTTATTTTTTACAATTTAATTCTGTTAGCAAAATCTCTCTTTATCAATCTTCTAGGTAGCGAAGTGAACTACTCCCCCATCACCGGTAGACTTAAAATCATATTACAAATATAAATTCAACATTAAACCTCATATTTTTTCTTAATGAATAAAAGAATATATTTTGTTATACTCATAATCAAGAGCGCTAAGAATAATGTATTAAATAATCAATGTAAATAAAACGGATTCTGTCATACACATCCCATCATTTTCTAATATTATAATAATATTCCTCAGTTTACTTTCAGAGATATAAAAGATCTAATACAACACTTAAAAATTTTAAAAAGTAGAATTAATTGTTTAATTTCACTAAATTCACATGAATTACTAATAATGAATAAAAATTATTTTTACTAATCAGATTTTGAGTCTACCGAGAAGGGACAAGGCTTGTCTTTCGCTTTATCAACTCTATTTATCACATTAATGAGGCAATGAGGTATAGTAATGAGCTATGATGATAAGGCATACGAATAACTAACAAAAGCTAGGTAATCCTTAATATACTATTTAATATCTCAGGGGAAGGACTATGAGTGAGACTTTAAAGTGTTAGAGAAACTTAGAATACTTAGTTAAGTTGTTGAGGGTTTACTTTCAATTAGACGAAATATTAAGTTTTGCAATAGAAGAGTTAGGAGGCGATGAAATAGTAGTTGAAATATCAGCAGTAGAGCAGACTGGTGACTTCAAGGATGGCGACGAAATGGGAGCTTACGCAGTGCTTTTGTACATCTCATTAGCTTATGCTATTCATTACAGTCTCTTAATTCTCGTAATAGATTAGATTTTTTGTATAAACTCCCCAGTTTACCGAAAAAATTCTAAACAACTCCTTACAATATTAAAACGAAATTCTTATTACAAGGGATTATTTGCAAAAAGTTATTGACTTAGGATTCTCTTAATTTTTTCCTTATCTATATTTTGGGGGATATAAAACCTACCCGACCACGTATTTGGATCCCTATTCCATTCTTTCTTCTTTTTTACGATCATTCTCACTCACCGCAGTGCTCTATGGATATATAAGTAAGGCTTTGGCTTAATATTTTTCTCACTTACAAAGGATTAGAAAAGGATATTCTCTCCAAGGTTTAGAAAGTCAATCGAGGTTTAAAGTAAGCTTCTTACCGGTATCTTCAACAATTCCTCTTTGTGTTCTAAGCAATTTTTTATAATTGCCTCTGATAATATCTATAACTTTCTGATCTACTTGCTTAATTATTAGTTTATTCTCATTACAATATACTATTACTACGTCGCTAGATTCTCCCACCCCATGTGACTCCTCAGCTTGAAATTTAGCAAATAGACCTAAAGTCAGTGCCTTCTTCATATCGTTAGTCGGGGAATATCCCAAATGTATTAATGCCCACATAGCAGACAAGCCTCCGCTACCTATTACACCAAATCCTTGTGAAGTAAGATCGGCAACTTCCGAGTTGTTAACATTATATATGGCTACCTTGTTTTTAATTGTATGCCAATCAGTACATCTAGATTGTTCCATACTTCAGAGATCTTGCCAGATATTATATTAGAGAGAGTCGGATCGTTAATATATTGTATCATTTTATCTGGGTCGTACTTAATACCTAAAGGGCCTAAAACTGATTCTTCTATTCTTTTCTTAATTATCTCGTTATAAGGGGCTACAAGTAAGCCTCTGACTTTGTCGAAAATATCGGACAGAGAAAATTGTTGTGAAGTCGTTTGTATAAACAGATCGTAATATAACTTTTCGAAGTACTGTCTTATCCATGGCCCAGAACCGGCACCGATACCGTATAACGCTTCACAACGGTTTTGATTATTATAAACTGGCTCTATTTTAGATATGTCGCTTTCTATTCCTATCGTTCCCTGATAAGTGTACATTTTATCTGCTATAAAAATCAAGCCTTCGCTTTTACCTTCGGAAAATTTTAGAACTATTCCTATAGTTATATGGTGCCTCATTATTGTTTAAAACAAAAAGCTTAATCTCTTTTTCCTTCAGTCCTATATCCGAAAAGTACTCTTTATAATGGACGTCACAGAGTCATTCTGATTTCGGGATCTGTAGTTAACTTGGCTTTCAGCTTTGTTCCTGCATGAAAATAGGGAGAAAAAATTAAATGTGTCTTTAAACAATAAAGACATAAGGGAATTTTAAAATGACACAATTAGCTGACAGAGGAAACGTAATGGGGGAACTCTTAAGTGAATATGCAGAATTTATCGACCTAGGTACTATTAATTATCTAATAGATCTTATGAGCAAAGAAGAAAAAAAGAGTAAGAGGGAGATATTCAAGGAGCTAGAGATTAGTAGAGGTGCCTTATATCAACCTCACGTAGGAAATAAACTCAAGCAGAAGATAATTAAAGAAGCCTTCAAGCGTTTAGACTCAAGTATCGTTATAAAAACCCTGTACGGACGTATGAAGAACCTTTTCATAAATTTTATAGTAGATATTCTCTCTGTCACTGCTGACGAAATTAATACTAATAATGATTTAGCTGAATTCATCAGAGAGGTATTAACCGAAAACGCCGAGCTATTAGAGAACGTAAGAGACGTTGAAAGGAGAAAAATTATCGAGATTGTAACAAATAAGTTCTCCTTAGAATATAACAAGAATATTAGACTGTTTTGGCTTACTAATCCAAGATACATATATGGGGATGAAATTATAAATTCTAAAACTTTTGAAGATCAATCAGTAACGCCTACGGTGAGCATACAGTCTCTTTTGAGCATAAATAATCAATTCATTCAGAGATCAAGAAAGAAAATGCCTAACGAACACTCCGCTAGTCCGAGTACCTTAAGGTGAAAATAGTGAGGAAACAAAACTTCGTGATAATTTTACCGTGGATTATACCCGGGTCTTTAGGAACCAGCTTCAAAGCAGCTTTAGAAGAAATAATCCAATCGGCTCTTGTAGACCTAAAAATGAAATTTGATATAGACAGAGATGAACAATCTACAAACATAACAATTAAGCACGAAAACGATTATTTTACCATAAATATACTAGCCAGTACAATAATCCTTCAGTTTTTAGATTTAAATGAAAATGAGAGATTAATAGTAGATGAAATAGTAAAAAAGATTAAAGAGTCCGGAATAGATCTACCTAAGGAATTCTTAGTCTCATCCTCAGTTACTGTAGACTCAAATAGAGATAAACTAAGTAAATTAGTTACATTTCGCTACGGGGAAGATTATATACCTGCTTCTATAAGGCTTATACATGAGCAGAAAAATATAAGGGAATTGATTACAATAGAACAAGTAGGGATTTTTTCATCACAACTGATTTTACTTGTTGAAGTAATATCTGAAGATCTTTACGAGGGCATAACGCATGTAATTAGTGAGAGGTCTAAGATGTTAAAAATCCTTGGATAACTGTGATGATTGATGAATAATAGATGTTGCTTTTTTCGAATCCTTAACGAAGATACTATACGAAGATTAATTGAAATGACAGAACGATATTTATCACAGAACTTTAATGTTAGTACTCGTGGCATCAGTTTTAAGATACAGATGTTAGATGGGAATTCGGCAGGCATTTGTGAAAGAAGAAAGAATCTCATAATTATTGACCCCAACAGAGGCTTAAACCCGATAACAATAATTCACGAAGTTTTACATTGTTTTCAACACGAATCCTGGAATGGAACAGCTCATGGTATTCATGAAGGGTTAATAGAGCTTTTAGCCTCTTACATAATTTATGAAAATTCAAATAATCAAGATTCCTTAGGAGAGCTTACGCTATCTAAAGTAGTAAATTGCATGTTCAAGGATAGAAACTCTTTTTGTTTCCTGAATAATTACGGTTATATATATTTACTCACGTTTTGGAGCTCGGTTTTTATCTATCTTATCTTTTCAGATTTAAATGGTACTATTTTAACAGATGAGAATCACGATTCCTTGATAAAGAGATCTATAATAGAGAATATCAGAAAATTATTCAATGTATTATTGAGGGCGAATTTACAAG
>NZ_JBBHKR010000011.1:0-4286 GCF_037389425.1 Stygiolobus sp. CP850M | reverse complement strand
TCAACTACTACTATTTCATGATCTCTTAGGTGCTCTATTAAATGCGAACCTAAAAATCCAGCCCCACCACTTATAAGAAACCTCATAAAATATACTAGACTAGGGTAAGCTAAAAGGCTTTACTAAGAGTTAAATGTTAAAATTTACAGTGTGGCGTTCAGTAATAACCTTTCGGTCAAACTTCAAG
Source organism: Stygiolobus sp. CP850M (assembly GCF_037389425.1). Classification (NCBI taxonomy): domain Archaea; kingdom Thermoproteati; phylum Thermoproteota; class Thermoprotei; order Sulfolobales; family Sulfolobaceae; genus Stygiolobus; species Stygiolobus sp. CP850M. Next base: position 4,099 of record NZ_JBBHKR010000011.1, on the reverse strand, counting down.
CATAGTGTCAACTAACATTGTCACGCGGCGATTCGGGGGAGGGATTAACCTATTAAGGCTCATAAGGACTATTATTATACTAAACACTCCAAACAATCCTTGCCAACTTCCTAGCTAAGGCAGTGTACAACTTCTTACCTTGAAGTCTATCCTTTAAGGACTTAAAGGGTGAGGGACTTATAATGAATACTTCCTTTAACCTTGCTGGTGAGCCCTTAGTTGAGACTCCCCAAGACGATATTAGGAGTTTTGCAGTTGGAGGATTTGATACAATTTACATGCAAGGCTGGATAATAAGAAAAAGATGAAAACGTTTGTTCTGTTCTTATTTTTATTGTTATGTAAAGGCCTTAGTACACAATTTAATTTATTATTTGCTAAAATGGTTCGTGCTAATATTCGCTATGAGATTAAGAAGGGTCGTTCCTTAGCCTATAATAAACTATCTGTTTAGGGTACTGAGCAGTATTACTGCTTTCCTTTTTAATTTTAGATAGCAACACGTGTTTCGTAGTAGAAAACCGATTGGACATCTCAATCCTAAGTATCTCGAAGGGATGCTTTAAGGACTGCTTATAAACATTTCCTAAATCCTCTATTGCCAACTCTCTCTTCCTAAATCCAGACAATATTTCCCCGACTTTTTCCTTGTTTTCTTCATCATGAACTTCTATTTCTATTAGTTCCAAGTGTTTCAGGGTATTAATACCACCAGTTAGTGCTTTGCCTTCGGATCCTTCTATATCCATCTTTAGTATTCTGGGTTTTAGGCTAGTTTTTTCCGCTATCTTATCTATAGTAGTCTCAACTAATCCTTCGCCATCTTCGGATACATATGCTCCAACGCCTTCGCCTTTTATACTGGACCATTTTGCCAAGTTTGTCATAAAGATTGTTAAAGCAGAGTGCGGGAAGAAAAGGATTTATCGTTATTATACTGCCAAGATATTAAATTTTGTATAATTAATTTCTCTCACAGCTTTAGGCTTAATACTTTCTTTATCATACTATGAACTTATTCCGTTACGGAGGTTTAAAGATAGAGATACCTATAGGATACGAGTACGTTTATTACTTAACGTTCATAGTAGGTGAGTACGATTCCTAAAGTTTAAGAAAGAAGACACTGTACTAGATGCCGGAGCTTTTATAGGCGATTTTACAGTGAAAATTGCTAGGAAAGTTAAGGAAGTAGTAGCTGTAGAGCCGTTACCTTAGGCTTTCAAAATTCTGAAGAGGAACGTTGAGGTGAACGAGTTAAAAAACGTCACTCTGGTCAATAAGGCACTTTACGATGAAGATGGGATAAAAATTAGGATATCCAATGAGGGAGTAGGGAGTAAAGTGTCCAATGAGGGGATAGAAGTTACTACGACTACCATAGAGTCCCTAGGTAAGTTTTCTGTGGTTAAGATGGATATTGAAGGTACAGAAGGTAGGTTAATTAAAGGTAATTGGTTAAATTCTGTTAGGGAAATTGATATGGAATTACACGGTAATGAAAACGTTATTAGTATACCGGCAACGTTAAGGGATAAAGGGTTTAATGTAAGGTTTATGAAATGAAGTAATGTAGTAAAAAATTCGGTAAAGAAATCTCTTTACACTTTCTGGACTTTCTTGAAGCAAAAATGAAAACATAGATTATGAGCAACGCAATTAAGGAGTTCTAATAATATTTTCAATATTAACGTTAAAAAGGCAAATTCTTATAGCCACAGCTTTATATAACCCGTGAGAGGTAGTGAAGGATAATAATTTCAGATAAGTTCTTTAAAGAAGATTATCTGGAAGTAGTGGGCGATGAATAAGTCTAAACCGAGAGATATATTACAAGTTGCAAAGGAACCCTGAATCACCCGAAGTGATGCTTATATTTTTAATATGTCAGTAAATTGATAAGCTTTAGAAAAGATATAAAGTTATAAGAGTTTTGCAATGGATTGAACTGTAAAGTAAATTTAAAGATTATTTGTAAAGTGTCAGGGCGTTAACTATATTAACAAAAATTATGTACTGTTAAATTAAGTTTTTAGTAGATTTTTCTATACTCATCTATCTTTTAAAAGTGTGAAATTTATTATATAGTAAGGTTTAATTATTAAGGAAGTTATGCATATTGTTGAGAGTCTCGTTTATAGTAATACTATTTTTTAAGTCTTTCTACAGTAATACCTTTTATTAAGAAGAGAAGTCATATATATTATACAAACAAAGGATAACGTATGTCAGTAATAAATGAACTTTTGAATTACTTCGAAAAACATCGGGAAATAATACAAAAAATAAAAGTGGAAGAAATAACAGAAAATTTTCGGTATACTGATAAACAATCAAATAACTCAACATTTTCCTTGGAAGGGCCTAGTTTAGTATTTGTCGGAAATCAAGCACCTGGCGAACCTAATGATCATAGACAAGCGTTAATGACTTCATGGGCTTTCATGGAAACTTGTAATCAAGATTTCAATATAGAAATCTTAATTACAATATGGGGACCTATGTGGAATGTAGAAAAAGATGCTGATGAAACTTATAATTTTGAATTTAGTGTAGTTGGAGCAAACCCTATGAAGATAATATATGATAACCAAGAATTAGGAGTCATTTCAAATACGTATTGTGGTTTTAAAGCTAAGATAACCGATATAGATGATATCAAGAGTCATTTTAAACAAGTTTGTGAAAAGAAGTCTACATAAGTATTTTCAAATAATTTCTAAGAGATCTAAAATTCATGGGATAAAAATGACCAACGCTTACGTCTCATGTGCTGACTTGCTTTTAGAGCAGGCTAAAAGAGATCTGGAAGCTTCGAGATTACTTTACGATGGGAAATATATGGAACAATCCTTATTTTACTTACAGCAAGCTACTGAGAAAGCTCATAAAACCTTCAGATGTGTTATGCAATATTTATTTCAAAGCGTTCCTGAAAATATAGGGGAGTGCATGGAAAGTAAGCTAACTGAATCATCTCCTTACTATCCCTTAATATATACCATAACTTATTACATTAAGCAGCTGAAGATTGACGATATTGAAAAGTTTTTAAAAGAAAAATATTCTCATGACACAATAAGTGGATTTTTGAAGAGCTTGAAGAGTTTAATAAGGAGTTTAAGTTTTTTAAAAATATATTAATATATACATTAAATACTATATCGCAGAATTTAGGTACTCTAATAGACGATATGGTCAATATTTTCATAAAAAATATAGTATATGTTAAAATGAAAGAATTAAAAAATTACCTGGGTAAAGAACATGCTGAAGAAGAACATATAAAACGGATTATTGAGTATTATAATCTTAAAAATCCTGTCGTATCTAACATATTATCTACATTGTTGTATAATTTTCTTATGAATATTTTGCAAAACTCTTTAAATAATATAATGAAAATTTTTGATGAGAAAACTAAAGAAGAATACGATAAATATTTACGTAGTATGGTTAATAGTGTTTCCTCTGCGATTATTTCTTATGAAATATTAGAATTATTAAATTTGGTGCTAAGTAATTATGCAGAAGCTTCAAGATACCCCGATCTTAAGAATTTTAAACCTATAAAAGATAGGATACCACAGTATATATTTCAGAATTTAGAACTACTAATGAATTCTGCTAAGCTTTCATTAGACTTTGTAGAAAAGTTGATGGTGTTTATAAAAAATATAGATAATAATTTTAGTTATATATGTGATAAAATTGAGAAAAATAGCATCGTTGAAGTAATAAACAAAATAGATAAAACATTATCTATTTATGGAAAAGATCTTTCATCAATGTTAAAGGATATTAATAAATTAATTAATGAAATTAATAATGTTAAGCCTTTGAAGTAGTACTCAGAAAGTGATAAGAGTAATGTGCGTAATAAGTAGTTGAAAGTTTTTAATTAGACAATTGTACAGAAGAGGATATAATCGAGCAAAAGCTCTTTATTTAGATTAATCTCTTTCTTACGTGTTCTCAATTCAAATCCCGGCACTCCATGGTAAGTACTTAAGGAATGTACTTGAGTCAATAAGTTCTCAAACTCTTCAGGACTATGAGGTGATTGTCGTAAATTCGGGTAGTGAGCAAATCAGTAACC
>NZ_JBBHKR010000010.1:0-3681 GCF_037389425.1 Stygiolobus sp. CP850M | reverse complement strand
GGATTTGCTAGAATCAATAATGCTTACTATCCTTCATTACCTATAGTAGGCAGATCGTATTCTGTAATTATAGCACATTATGCCGATCCTCTATTTTTCGTCATAAATGATTCTTATAATATTTTAGAGGAGGGGAAGGAAATGATAAGATATAGAGTCATGTATAACGGAGAATATAAGGACGCTAAGAAGGATGTTGCAATATTTAGATATCAAGGTTTAACATCAGTAATTCCATTATCGTTAAAGAGACCTATAGTTAACTCTGAGAGTGACTTTAATGAAATAGCCTCTATCATAGACTTAATATTAGAATTAAAGAAGAGGATCGATGAGGGTCATATTTCCGTGTCCTTACTTTATGATTATGAGGAGTATAAACACTTAATCGTAGCTAGTGATGAGAAGTATTTAACTGAATTCTTAGTAAAGGATTGGATAAAAAGAAATTCTCTTAGAAAACCCGTTGAGTTTACGGTAGACGAGAAGTTATACGGTGTTAGGTTAACTATTGAAAATTATCCGATTAAAATTCCTAATGACCTAATTTCTAATATTGTTTATACTCTTAGAATAATTTACGGTGGCGAGAAGTGATAAAGAGAGTGTTAATAAAACCATTAGAACCGTTAATGTTTAGAAGTCAGGGGGAATTTGAGCCCTTAATTACCGGTTCCCACACTGCAGCACAGTCTTTAATAATACCAAGACCTTCTACAATTGCCGGAATGTTAGGTTATATATTATTTAACAAGAGTTCTGGGACTGGGGACTGGTTATCGGACTTAACAAATTTGCTAGGTACTATATATGGAACTTTCATAGAGACTAATGGAGAGTGTTTATTTCCTCTCAGAATGGGCAATCATTTAGCTTTAGTAGACCAACAGCATCTTATAAATCTACCTATTTTGCTAAAAAAAGAGTACGAACAACGGGAGAAGGGGATTTATGAACTTTTTTACGATAAAAATAAACTATTCCAGATCATAAATCATCAAGATAGGATAGGAATAAGTATAGATAAAAGTACCAGAATTGTTAAGGAACATTATCTTTACTCAGCTAGATATTTAGCATTTAAGAAGGAGGTTAATTACGTAATATTCATAGATAATGATGCGATAAGCGACAAGATAGATAAGATAAATGGTAAAATAGCGAACTTTGGAGGAGAAAATAGAATAGCTAAGCTTGAAGTCGATGATTATAAAGTGGATACGAGTATTGAAGAAGAGTATTACTTAACACTATCTCCTATCTTAATTCCCGATGAAGCTTTAGATGATTTACTTGATAACATAAGCGATTATGTTAAAATGGGTAAGGTGGATAAGATAAGCTTAGGATTCGATATTGCTAATACTAAAAGAAAAGAGATGCTAACGGCTATTTTAGAGGGTAGTATAGTCAAGAGAAGTATTATTGATTTTATTAAAAAGGAGATTGACAACAATTCGCTAGATAGGTTTACTAAGTATGAAAAAATAGGATACAACACTCTTATGAATCTTTCCAAGTTAGCGTTCAGAAAGATATTAAGCTAATTAATGTTATTACATTCCTACGTTTGTCCCTACACTTTCATCTCACTCCTATCCTTAGAAAGTCTATATATGGAGTGAATTATCAAATATTGGGGATGTCCACAATTAAGGGTCATTCAAGGTTTTCACAATTTTCTGAAAAACTTCTAATTTATAGACCGTATTTAAGTCTATATTTCTTATACGTTTAGGTAAGTCACTCTTTTCATATCTATCATGCGTTCTCAAATATTCTAACGGATTGTTTTCTTATGGTGCTAAGAGGATTTCAATATGAGGATTGAAAACAATGATATAAACTCTATTCATATCTACATCATTTCTTTTTAACATATCTTTTATCCTATTTTCCAGTATTTGGGAGTCTTCATTATCGCTGTCCACAAAGATCATGATTTTGTCGTATCCTTTAAAAATGGAACTTTTTACGATTCTTACTGTCTTTGTAGAGATTATGTTTCCTTTTCCACCTATAGAATGGCAATCTAATTTGATTTCATTTTCTATCTTTTTGTTTTCTTCAAGTTTTCCGATTAATTCAGCGATTGCACTGCAACCGTATTTATCTTCTGTAATTGCTAGAATTATTTTCATTATTTTTCACTTAGTATAATAACCATTCACTTAACAAGATACCGTTCTCAGTCAACTTTTCCTTTAATTTCTGTGGCTCTTGTACTTTAGTAACTTTAGTCTCTCCTCTTTCTTTATCAAGAATTATTATTTCTGAAGGATCCATGAAGTCAATAATTAGTGGTGAATGTGTAGTTGCTATGAACTGTGAGTCGGAATAGCGCATTATATCAACTAGTCTTTCAATGTACTTAAGGTGGAGGGAGTTCTCTATTTCGTCGATAATGATTGTTGACATTTTTAACAGATACGCAGCTACAAGGATTGTCAACATTTTTATAAAACCGTCAGGCACTGATGTGGGCAGTAAAACCAGCTCTTTGTTGTTTTCACTCTTTTCAATGAAATGTAGTCTTATATTTCCGTCCTCAGTGAAAACCGGTCTTAGAGAGATGTTGTTTTCAACTAAGAAATCATAAACTTGTTTAGTCTCATAAATTCTAGACAAGTTATTGATTATCACCTTAACTAACCCGCGACCGTTTTCATCTAACGCTTCTGGGAATGTGAAATGGACTGGAGATACTGCCGTTTGAGGAACTATTCTGAACACTCCTACGTCACTTAGGAAATTCGTCATAAAATTCAAGAGTTCAGGTGGAAGGGTAACAATGAGATTATGTGCTTTAAGAGGTTGTGCAAAAAATAAGTTAAATACACTTAAATTATCAGGAATTGTCATCTCTTTATTTTCATATCTTATTACGTTGCCTCTTCTTTCCATGCTGTAAGAGTCAAAATTTATAATTTCCTCTATTATCAGCAACTTATTTAGCGAAATCTCATAATGGTAATCTTTACCCTTATATTCACCATCGATCTCAAAGGAGATGTCCAAACTCGCATCTTGCATAAATACAACGTTCTTGTAATCTCCCCATCGATTGAAAGGATAAGGCGGGTAAGATAGAGGTCTAATAAGTTGCTTTAGAAAACTAAAAGCGTCGACAAGATTAGTTTTACCAGAACCGTTAGGCCCTACAACGATACTTACTTTCCCAAACTCAAACTCGCTGTCACGGTAACTCTTGAAGTTCTTTATCTTTAATCTTTTTATCACATGATGAAATAAGAAATCTCGTATAAAACTCTTGCTTTGTTGATGACTTTACGCTTTAATATTTTCTGGCATTAAGCTCTAGGGTTTGGGCTTCATAGGATTTCATAATATTTAATATCAATCCTCAGCCCTTGGACTTCACCAGAGTCACGGGGACATTGTCCCCTACACACCGTTTGTCCCTACACTTTCATTTCAATCATTTTATGTTCAATCATGATCGAGTGTAGGGACTTGGCCCTCGACCACAGGTGGGTCATGGGACTCCAACGGTAAGGGGTTCACATCTCCGTAATCTCCCTCACCCTTTTTGCTCACATCGGCGTGAGAGATCATCCTTAATCAATAATTTTTTGTTATAAACAGACAAAAAGATTTTTCATTAACGTGAAAAAAGATTCAGCCTGGATCAAATGCGCATATACTTAATGAGAATATAAA
>NZ_JBBHKR010000009.1:0-3339 GCF_037389425.1 Stygiolobus sp. CP850M | reverse complement strand
TATATTATACCTTCCATCTAACGGAGTTTTAGGCGTAGATACCTTTGGTAATTTACTAATTAAATTCAAAACATTGCTATCACTTAAATAAGGATTACCTATTGGGATGCTTTGACTTAAAATTTTACTATTATTTCTATCATATATCTCAATTTCTGCAGAATTTCTCGTACCATATACTACTCCGTAATAATAGGGGAGTAAGCTATCTCTATAATTCTGAACTTGAGAAATAGCTGTGTTATTATAGTATGATTTAAATTCAAGAACTAAAAAAGGATATTCGCAATCTAATAATTGTTCGTTTTCGCAACTCGTAGTGTATATCGCTAGATCTGGTTTGGCTATACCTAACCCTTGAGGGTCTATCGAACCACATTCTGAAATTGCACAAAAACCGTTTTTATTTAAAATTCTTACGAATTCTGCTCTTAAAAACCTCTCATAAGTTGGTGAGGCAAATATCTTATTTATAACATTGCTTCTAGGAATAGTAAAATTAAGAGTTACTGAGAGAGCTTGCGGAAGAAAACTTGAGAAGAAGTAATTAAATAGCTCAGCATAAGATTGAAAGTTTCTAAATACTTGATTATTACCGTGGTATATTTTAAGATAAATATAATTTGTCAAATCAACACATATGGTATAATAAGGGTTTATAATACTAGAATATTTAAATGCTTGTTGACATATTCCATGACGAGAAATCCCTCCCCGTTTTAGCTGATTTTTAAATTCGAATAAAAAGAGAGGACTGCAATACCCATTATTACATATATAAGTAACTAAGTCAGATCTTTGATTTTGATTCCCTACTAGCATTTCTGGAATGTTTACATTATCTTTGTTCCTCGCTCTAAAGTATTCTATTAGTGCAGCATACCATTGATCCCTTATTTCTCCCTCACTTATAAAATGTAAATATCTAACCATATAATAAAGATTTTAAAAAGCTCTATTTAATAAATTTTTTATGATAACAGTTTATATTGTCGGTAAGATACAATTCATAAATGCTCCGCATATAACTCCATATGTCCAGATAACAGCGGATTATTTTAACGTAAATAACGAGTATTTAAGTTGTGAATTAATGCTATTCAGTGAAAAATTAAACGTAGAAATAACCAGAACTACTTGTTTGATAATGAAGGAAACAGATTTAGTAAAGATTCTTATAAAGGAGATTGATCCTAAGATTACTTTAAAACTTTTATCTCAAGCTACAACTATTGCAATAATAAAGAGTGAATTTATAATAAATAAATTAGGATTACCAAATACATTTCCTTCATTAATCTATTTCAATAATAATACATTAATATATTATTACAATAACGATTATTATATATTGAAATATTCTAATTTTATTAATCCAATAGATTTACAAACTGCTATTAAATTATTGAATTATCTTATGACAAAAAGTTCTTATGAACTTTCTAGAGATACTGAATTTTCAAATATAATTCAAACGTTATTTATCAGCCAAACAAGCCCTTCAACCACTCAAGGTAATGTTTGGGTATGTAGAACAATATACGGTTATAAATTACTTGAGAAAATAGGTGAGGGTGGGAACTCTACGGTGTATAAGGTTGAATATAAGAACTCACTTTACGCAATGAAAATTTATAAGATTTTACCACCTTCTCCAACTCAAAGTACTACTGTGCAAGCGATCAGACTATATAAAGATATATACGACGAGTCATCGCATCTAATAGCACTTTCTAATAAGTCTAAAAATCTAGTAAAGATCTTTGCAATTTACGTGGACTTGAATAGAATAAAAATGATGTATAATGGCGATTTAACAATATATCTTGACTACCCGCCAGCAATAGTAATGGAATACATGGAAGGAGGTAATATATGGCAAATAGTTAAGGATAAGTTAATTTACTCAACTCGTTGGGAGAAGGTTGTCGCTAAAATAGGCCTTGAGATATCAAACGCCTTAGAGGTGATTCATCACGAGGGATACGTCCACTTGGACGTAAAGCCTAGCAACTTCCTTCTTTCTAAGAAGGTTAATGTAAATACTGCAGAAGAACTTTTGAATTTACTTAACACTGGCCAATTAGTCGTAAAGTTAGGGGATTTAGGTTCCGCTAGAAAGATTGGAGAGAACATACTACAATTAACACCCGCATACGCACCGCCAGAGCAATTTGATGTAATAAGTAAGGCAGATCCTAGTATGGACGTGTTCTCTCTTGGCGCATCATTATATGCGATATATAGGGGTATAAAGGTCTTTAATCCGACTAATGTGCAAACTAGTGTAGATATTAGAAAGGATTATGAAAAATATTATCAAGAACTCTTAAATAGGGCTAGCTTGCCATTTGAGAAGTTCTTGTTAAAAATGACTTCCCCTAATCCGAAAGATAGACCTACAATAAATGATGTGAAGAAAGAATTACAAAAATTTTTAACTTAATGAACTTTTTGTATTGATTAAAATTTATGAGTGTACAAAAATTAGTTTAACTAGTCGTATAATATTTTAGACCAAGAATTTCAATGAAAATTAGCGTAAACCTAAGCAGATTTAACAAAGATGTTACGGATGTAATTCTTAAATGTCTCAACCTCTTTACTGCCAAGTTTTAAATTAGAGAACGTCTCGTTAGCGTTTCTGATCTTAGGATGGGGCTTAGTAAGCCTACTATAATGGACTTAGGGTAACGTAGCCGACTTACCGTCAAGGTAGACTATGTCTCTAGGATATCCCAAGATTGGGAGTTCACCAACACTTGCAATCCTAACGCTCATCTTGTCGAAGTCCACATTATAACTTGCTTTTGGTGTTAACCACACCGTAGGTCTGTATACCCTTGGAAACCTACCCTTCTTAGGATTACTATACCAACCCATGTATATTGAGAGGGCATCACGGTATCAATCCTGAGCAACCTTTGACGGAAGATTATACTCTCCCTTTAGCCATGTGTACAACTCTTCGTTGACTTTCGATAGCATTCCCTTCTCTTCTGGGTTCGGGACATTTTCCTTCAACCAAAATAGGGTGAAACGAAGTGCCTTAACATAGTTGTTCACGAAGACTAGGAGGGGTTCAAAGAGAGCGATCTTCATCGAAGGAGTCACTCTGATCGCTTTATTCCCCCTCCTAGCCATTAAGGAAATTTAAGAAATAGAAGTATTTAAACACAGGGTTATCCATCCCGGCTGGCGAGGCTTTCCACCCCCTTAACCCCTTTCTTTGTAATTACGGTATCACACTAGATCATGACCCACGTGGGGGGGGGGGGGGAATATTTATAAAAGTCCCCTTCACCATTTCTTCTAATGAAGAAACTTTTCCCCCTACTA
>NZ_JBBHKR010000008.1:0-3170 GCF_037389425.1 Stygiolobus sp. CP850M | reverse complement strand
TATAATGGTATATCTTTACCGTGAATTTAAAGTCAATTTGAATGTGAAAGTGATGAAAGGATTAACACGTGATAAGGATTTGAATCTCAAATAATATATTTATATGAGATGTAAAACTATAGTTATTGATGAAAATTTTAGAGAGTGAGCATAGTGTCATACTCAAATGTCCCTTCTGAGGAGGAAATATCATTATACCAAGACATAATTAGAGAAGAGGTTAACAAGTTTCGAAATAATAAAAAGGACTTTTCATTAGCTATGCTAACCCTCAATGAACTCCAGCAGTTAGCTGGAAGATATAATAACGGTAACCAGCTGTTAAACCAGTTGATTCAGAAGGGCATGATAATCAAGATCTGTGATAAATACAGGTCAGCTCATATGGACTTATTAGCAAAAGTGGTTCACGCTAGACCTTACATCAATTCCCCACCCGTAGCTCTAGAGTACGATGTACGATTAGAAGAAGAATACTATCCAGACTTTGGTGCAGTAAGTTTTACCTCTATCCTTAGTGATGTACAAAATAAGTTACGTTTAGACAACTTACCTAATCAGGATATATCATTAATAACCAACATTCTTCAAAAAGTAATGTCCAATAAAATTAAAGGGTTTTCAAGTTATCAAGCTTACGTTATAAAACAGATTCTAGATCAGTATAACCATTATATACCGGTGGTAGCACCTACGGCTACTGGAAAAACCATCACTTTTACTTTACCAGCCATGGTTTACGTTCTTGAGGCTGTAATTAAGAATGAAGATCCAATAAACGTGGTCTTTATATATCCTCGTAAAGCTCTTGCTAAAGATCAAGTGGAGAGATTATTAGACTTAATTTATGAGATAAACCAAGAATTAATTAAAAAGTTAAACAAAAAAGTTACATTAGCACTTGAAGACGGTGACACACCTAGAAGGGAGGAGATAAAAGACGGAGAAGAATACAGAGGGCTAAACTGCCCTAAATGTGGAAATAAGTTAATTTACACAAAAGCCGGCGTTAAATGCAGCTCATGCAACACAGACTATAGTTTCATGCTAGCTACCAGGGAAGATATAGAATTTAATATACCAAATGTATTAGTAACAAATTTGTGGACACTTTATCGAAGAATGTTAAACAAGGACAGAGCTTCTAGATTTAAGAATGTTAAATATATCGTTTTAGACGAAGTTCATGCTTACGATAATATATTAACACAACATTTAAGGTACATTCTAAGACTTCTTAGTTCATTAAAAGCCCTGAGTAAGTTTCCCCCAATTGAAAAGATTGTCTTTTCCTCAGCTACAATACCGAACCATTTAGAGTTTCTCTCCAGTATTGTCTGTTGTAAGTCAAATCAATGTATTTCTAACATACCCACATTCCAGGATTTCTATTCCAAATATTCTCAAAAAGGGAATAAAAAGAGATTAATCCTTTACTTATTTTTATTTCCTAATATAGGTAAAGGCATAGATACCGTGACAGAGTACGCGGCAGAAGTTTCCTTAGCCTGGCTGAAGGGTAAGGGCTTTAAGGGTATCGTATTTGCTGATAGTGTTGCGGGAGTTACCAAACTTTTTAAGTACTTCTATAACACAATATTAGGGACGAGAAAAGGCAGGGAAATTAGAGACCATATATGTTACACAAATCCTAATGACTTATGCAACAATGATGAGTATTATTGGGATTATTTACAGAATTATAAATATGTGTGCGCCGACGACAATAAACTAGACAAGTTTGCTGGAGACCTGAAAAGTAGTATAGAGCTACACAATGCTCTTTTGCCTCCTAAAAACAGATGGGAAATAGAAAAAAAGTTTAAGAGTAGCACCTCTCCTTTACAGTTACTGTTCTCCACCTCTACACTAGAATTAGGTATCGATATAGGAGATATTGCACTAGTAATACAGCACAAGCTTCCTATTTCGCGGGAAAGTTTTATCCAAAGGATAGGAAGAGCTGGTAGAAGTGAGAGGACTTACAGAATAGCAACTGGCATAATAACTTTGCAAACTTCTCCGTTTGCAACACTTTACATATACAATCAAGACCTTATGAAAAAACTGATATCTCTCGGTAAAGGAGTATCATCACAATATGGCATGACCACCAACCCCAACATCATATTACAGTATATGTTTTCTTATTTCTTGCTAGAAAAAGCCCTAAATGGAATTAATACGTGTGTGGGTGAAGATCCAAAAAGAGATGAGTGTGAAGAGTTAGGAAAGAATTTAATAAACGAACTAAGAGAGAAGTTAAAAGACCAAGAATTCGTAATGAAACTGTCTACGGACTTGTGCATAGACCCTAGCCAAATTTCTGAAGCGTTAGGCATACTAAATTCACTAAATTACGAAACGTATCCTAATGATAATAAATGTGAGGATGTAGTCTCAATCGTGGAAAATATTAGAGAAAATCTCATCGAGAGACTTGGTAAAGCTAGATCGACCCTTAAGGATGATGACCGTTTTAATGAATTAGCTGAAAAAAAACTCGATGACGAGAGACTTCGTAAGTTCAAGTTGAATAAAGATTACCTAAAAGAATTTTTATACAGTGTAGAGGGGTACTTGATCAATATCTTTGACGAACTAGATAATGGTCACGGTTATGGGCCTGTTATAAGTCAGTTGCTAAATAAGCTTGAACAAGATATCAAGAAAATTAAAAAAAGCGTTAGGGAATTAGAAGAATTAAATCAACAGATAAAACAACCGCAGAATAGAGAGACGAAGAACTTAGCAGAAATAAGAATGAAATTGGATGTAAACTGCTTCTCAAAAAAACTGGAAGATCTAATTAAGAACCTTAACGCAATTGTAGAGTACTCAGCTCATCTTAAGAGAACTTTAGAGTTAGCTGAGAGAGATAACAAAGTAGAATGTCTTTTATCACTTCAAAAGAAAAATAATATTAGCAATAATGATATTGATATATTCAAAATTTTAAAGGAACTCTTTAACAATAATATATTTGTAGATTTGATGATGACACCACCTGCACCTGTAATTAATGTGGATTTAGATACTGAGGAGGGTGATTATAGCGATGAGTAAAAGCAATACTACGCAAAGAAATGGGATACAAGCATTATATTCCTTCACACCTTTTACGCTATTGTTTTCTAGAAGTAAAGAAGATTACGGTATGATCCTAGTAC
>NZ_JBBHKR010000007.1:0-3080 GCF_037389425.1 Stygiolobus sp. CP850M | reverse complement strand
AATATACGTTCCTAAAAGCATTCATGAGAAGATTAAGGGCTTGTTGGAAAAGGAGGTGATTGTAATTGTTATCCTACCAGATGATGAGGAGTAAATTAATTGGCCCTAAGGAAGCAATTGATATCTAGTTAATCCTAAGGGTACTACAAATTCTGAGGGTCACGACATGGTGATGAGGGAGAAGGGTTTCGATAGGCATACAGCCTCAGCTTACTTAATAGCATTAAAGGGATTAGAAGTAATTAAAAATAATGAATAGTTACGTAAACGCGTTACAGACCGTCTTCTCAATAAGTCATATATCTTCTTTACTCTCTTCTTCTAATTTTATTATATGGAAGAAGGAGTAATAGTTATCCCAGATATTACTGACTTAGTGGAGCAACACAACGTAGAGGAGGAAATATATGCACCTGACGGAACCCTATTGATGAAACCTTATGAAGTTATAGTCGAAAACCCATTGATAATGAACCGTAAAAAATGGAGGTTGTTCGCAAACTATGTCCCAGTAGAGAACCACCCAGATCAGAAGAGGTGGATAGCTAAACTAAATACATCTGGACAGCTGGTTGAGAACAGAGATGTAGATCTGGCATGGATGCTTTATTATATAAGGACTCAACACCCTGGAGCTACAGTAGAGGAAGTAGTAAATTGGGAACTAGCTCGGGTTGTAGAAGATACTGGTGACTTCAAAGACGATGATGAGATGGGGGGCTTATGCAATGACCCTATATTTAGGCTTAGCATATGCCATAAAGTACGGTCTTCTAATTTTAGTAAAAGATTAGATTATTTGAATAAACTCCCTAATTTACTGAAGAAAATACTAAAATATAAAATGAAAGAAGTTTTTAGTTTGTATTACAATATAAATGTAAGCCAGTCTATGAGCACACATATATTTAATTCATTACGATTATTCTTAAGCGAATATACGTTACTATTTATAATACTAATGATTATCTATTCCAAATATTTCTTTATATTTTACATTAGAATATATTCCTTTAGCATACCCCTACTTTTAATACCCTATATGATACTATCAGCTCTTTTAATAATTTCGAATTACGGTTATTACTATTTATTAACTACAGAGGAAGACAAAGAAAGCTCGAGAACTTATCACGTAACCGAAATAGAAGACCTGAGTGTAGACTACGCTAATATAACAATGACTTACGTGTTAACTTTATTATCGATTTTTCAGGCTACGTTAATCGGACTCATTGTGTTTATTATAGTTTTATTCTTCATATTTGAATTATTTAAGGACAGCGAAATCTTATTCTTTAATCCTATTCTCTTCCTAATGAATTATAGGATTTATAAGATAAGAGTAGAAGAGCATAATAAATCAATTTATATAGTATATAAGGAAAAGATACAAGAAGGAGATTACATCAGAGTTCGTCCTTTATATGAGAACATTTATTTAGATGAAAGAATTATAAAGAAAAAGAAGGCAAATGAATGATGAGGGGTTCTCAGCTAAAGAATTAGTTGAAGCTATTAATAAAGTTAAGTTAGAAGAAAAACTGGAAAGAATATATTTCTTCGTTAGAGTAAAAGGCAAAGATGAGTCCTTTAATTATAACATTAGATACATTAAGATTAATAAGAAAAGTAGAGAGAAGAATTTCGAATATATATATCGTAAGATACGCAGACTAAGTGGTAAAACGGATATTAATGAGTGTGCAGATTTCGAGAATAGGAGGCCGTGTTATATAGACTTAGACGTTTTTAATCGGGATCCGTCTACACAAGTAACAGTTCAGAGTTCTCAACCCTCTACTTCTTCACAGACTACTGAAGGTAGTACAATTATAAGGTTAATTCAGCTGATGGAACAAGATACTCCGTCTACTAGCAAATATGAGCTTGAAAATATTGAGGACACCGAATATGTGTCGATTAAACTCGACGACGGAAATGGGAATCCTATACTAATCTTTGACAAATTTGAAAAGAATCTCATGTTGCATCCAAAATTTAGTATTATCACAATGAGTTCAGATGACACCTATGAAGTATTAGAGTTTAAGAAGTATATTGTACTGAGGAAAGACATACTGTTCGTTTACTATAAGCATAAAATTATCATATTTAAATTATCTGAATTCGAAAAGAATCGTTCATTTAAGAACTTTTTGAGAGACTATTACTTAAGGAAGATAAAAAATAGTTCAAACTATAATGACTTACAGAACATCTTCGATGACCCCCAAAAATTTGAAAAAGATCTTGCTTCTGTAGAGCCAAACAAGTTGAGAAAGTTAAGTAAAATAGTAACTGATGGTACTATTAAGAAAATACATGAAAAGTTTGGTGAACAACCAAAAATAGTAGAAGTAATAAAAAACAAAGTTAAAAATGAAAAGGGAAAGGAATTGAAAGTAGAGTTTGATGAACAAAATATAAAATTCAAAACCGATAGTTCAGATGTTAATGACGTAATAGATGTAATAACAGACAGTCTAGCAGAGACGCTAGTCCTCAAAAGAGTAGTGGAAGTGGCTGAATAAGCCAGGGACTTCTTTCTTTCTCATCTCTTTCTTAGCCATATAATAAGCCTAATCTCTTTTTCTCAAACTCCTTAACAAACCTATACACTACAGCAGTTATGGGACTTTAACGTAACTTAAAGATTTTCATCAGCCCAGTTGGTCCGCCTAAATAACGTTCAACGAACCTGAGGAACGCCTCCACGCTCCTCAGGTTAAGAGCCCCCACCAGCTCCCTGACAACGTTGGTCATGATGGTGAAGATCGTGAGGTACCCCTGAAGCCTCTCTCCTCCAGAACGAGGAGTCCTCCAGTCCCGAGGCCTTGACGTCCCTGTGGAGCTCCTCGATCTCCCACATCATCCTCCAAGCCTCCTCGATCTCCTCCTCACTGAGCGAGAGATCGGTCGTGTAGAGGTACCTGACGTGTGTCCCGGAGTCACGTTCCCGGACTAATAATTTTACCGTAATCGCTTGGCCTCCCAGAGTTAGGTCGGCGTAGTAGACTCCGGGGGTATCCCACTCGGAGGTATCCCTTCACCTCCTCGAGGGTCCCCCGGGCCGACTC
>NZ_JBBHKR010000006.1:0-22834 GCF_037389425.1 Stygiolobus sp. CP850M | reverse complement strand
TAATTTGACCCATGTTTTTAACAGTCAATTCAATGATTACACGTCTGGTAAGTATACTGTTTGGAGTAACGGTTACATATCACTGAAATTCACGGACAATAGCACATTTTACAAGTTCCCTCAAGCAGTCCTTGATTATTATAAGTTTGAGTACTTCGCATTAGTAAGCGAGTTTTCAGGGAAAAACCTAATTGAGTTTCTAGAATTAGCAAGTTATAACTTAACGTGGAATATTCTAGGTATGCAACGTTATAATTTCACTTTACAGAAGTATGTCCCGTATACGGTAGGTATTGTTAATATTTCCTCAGCACCTTTATTCTACTTGAACTCAACATCTTATTTCAATGTCTCTAGTGACTATACAGTATATGTAATAGACCCAGCATATTCTGTAGCTTTTGGCAATTGTTTCACATTTAACAATATCAACATTTACATCTACAATGGACAAACGTTCCCAGAGTCCCAAGAAGAAATATCACTTTATCAAGGTTATTTTGTGCCAGAAATTGTTTGGGCTACAATAGCACCTTATCAGATATATAATACACAAATAGTTTCCGTGTATCAGCCCCCGTCAAGTTAAACCTTTTTATTTTTCGTTAAACTCCCCAGTTTACTGGTAATACTTCTTTTTCGCTAGAAATCCTTACAGGCTTTTAAAATACTTCTATTTTCTGATGCCAGAAGAGTGTAACATTGTAAGAAATCCTGAAGGGTATTTAGTGGATAGCTGTACGGGAGAAGTAGTAGACTTTGAGAATTATGCATATCAAGATTATTCGAACCTAGAGTATTACGAAAAAGTAAGTTCTCAAAAGAGAGAAGCTGAGAAGAAAGAAATAAGAGACATGAAGAAGATTGTGCTTAACTACTTAGTTTCAATAATGACAGAAGATGAGAAGGAAATATTCTATGATTTTCTGAACAGATTAGATACTAGAGTAGATGCTGCAACGTATCTAGCGCTCTATGAATACGTGCTAGAGAAAGAGGGTAAGCCGGTTCTACGTAACTACATAGACTTCATAAAGGCTAAAGGGATCGGGATTTATAGCATAAGGCAGAGGAAGAAGTTACTTAGGAAGGCATTGAGTAGTTGGGATCCAGTTGTGCAATATATTAAAAATGAATATGATGGTGATAGGCAAGAAGCTTTAAGGACGTATGAATTACTGAAAAAATACGGTTTAGTTACCGGTAAAGCAGAGAAGAGGAAGAAAACATTAATAAAATACCTGGAAAATGAAAGGTTAAAGAAAGAGCTCTTCGAAAAAAAGAAAATGGAGGAAATTGAAAATACGCTGCTTATGTTAAACATCAGGGATTTTGAGAACGTCTTTTCTTCTTTCTAAATGATCTAATTTCTCATCAAGCAGGGCTTCTATAGCATCATAGTCTAAATCTGAGAGAACAAACGCATCTTTCCTATTTAAATATCTAACATAATACTTATCTAAAACTGCAGAGATCTGGATGAAACCATAACCATCTTTAACAATAACAACGACGCCATTAGGCAACAAATTTAGTTTCATTCCTCTCTTCTCTACTGGTTCTTTTATGATTCTCATAATTCTGTTCATTTCACTCAGTCCTCCAGCGTTGCTTTTCTTCGTCAGTGAGCTGAATTTGTATATGCGTAGCAATTGCGCCAGTCCTCAGAATTCCCCTTCCTCTACTACTTTTTAATACGTAATCTATCTCTTCTTCACTAAGATGTGCTAAATTGACCAGATCATCTTTTGCCTCTTTCTCTTGCTTAAGAATTAATTTATTATCGGCTAACTGCCAGGCTTCACGTGAATATTTGTTCATATTGTAATGCTGGATTAGTTGCGTCATAGTGACCATTGAAGTCCTCAATGCCCTGGCCGTCCTGTAAATTATCGCTATCAATTGTGCTATATTCTCATATTCGAAGAGGAAGTGTGCCTCATCAATCAATATCAATTTCTCTATATCTCTAGGGAGCTTATTTATCATGCTATAAGCGTAAAGCATCATCATCGTTGAAGCTATCCTCTTCTTCCTACTATCTTCCGTTTTCAGTCCTAAAATTACGAACTTCTTATTCCTGAAGTCTGGAGGAGTCCCCGTGTATACGTATTTATCACTACCCGATGTTAAGTTAAGCAAAAAGTTTTCCAATTTCCTATATTCAGTAGCGAATTTTTTCGAAGCTAAGTCCTCCAAGTTGTCCATTAATTCTTTCAAACTCTTAGCTTGTTCCAATTGGCTAACTAATATTCCCCTCAATTCATGAGGTATTCCGTATTGCTCTATGAGAAAATCTGCTATATTACCAGATGATACTGAACCATCTGCTACTAACTTTACTGGATCTAATCCTAAGTAGTCAGTATCACCGAATACTAAATTAAGGTCTGCCTCGCTCTGTAGAAATTTGTTATAGTTAGCCATAGGGTCTATTATTACAACTCTTAGGTCTTCGTTAATTTTTCTTAGTCTATCAACGAGAACAGCTCCAGTTGTTGTTTTACCTGCACCTGTAGTTCCTGTTACGCACCAGTGCGGATTTTGTCTTCCGTTCACGGAAAGATACGGGTTTATCCCTATTGGAGCACCTTTATCATCGGTACCCAAGAACACTCCATTAGGCTCAATTAGACTAAAACCTATGATCGGATAGAACTTGCTAAGACTGATGTTACTGCTTATTCTGTAACCTATGCTCCCTTCAAAACTATATAACTCCTTTTGAGCACAGCATGGGGTATCAAGTAAAATACCGTTTTCCTGGGCAGTTTGAGTGAGTTCTCTTGTCAAAGATTCAAGTTCTTGAACTGTCTTACTGTGTATAATGAATACGAATCTGAACTTGAGGGGATCTGCAGCCTCCTCATCAAGGTCTTTCTTCAATTGAGCCCCTCTTACCAACATTTCCTCAACTTGGACACTGCTGCTAGCATACCTGGCCATCTTTTGCTTTTTGACCTCAAGACTGTTAAGATAATTTCTAACTGAAAGTGGAGAAATTTTCTGGAACTGAACAACTAACTCAAAGAGCTCAGGGCGTAAAGATTTGAAGTCTATCCTCCCTAAAGCACCTTCGTAAATTTTAGTACTATAAGCGTATGAGACTAAGACTTTTGCATAGCCTTGGTCAGTTTGTAAATATTTTGCATATTCTTTAATAATCTTAGGCCTCTGCGGAGGTTCGGCTGTCTCTAAGTCTAGTTCTTTCTCTGTTATCAAATTGAAAGAAGACGTAATAATAGGGAACTTAGTCCCCTCAAACTCATATACATCTGGTTTTCTCGAGATATAGATATATCCGCGTTCTGCCTGGCTTAACAAAGCACTCAATTCTTTCATTTTCATGTCGCGATCCTCTGGCGCCAGAAGGAAGAACGGGATCCCTTCTAAGCGATAGTACTTAGTTCTGTTTCTAACCTGGATTTGATTCGATTTTTTGAAGATACTGAGGAAACTCATGCTCTCAGAAGACCGATTTTAAAAAGGATATCTTGAATTTTTCTCAGTAAACTGGGGAGTTTACTCGACTGAGCTTTTTAAAAAGAGTTGTTTTGAGAAGGTAAAATGAGGAAAGCATTAACTATATTCATTATTATATTATTGCTACCTAGTCTGATAGGAGGAGTATCTAACTTAGTAGTGTTAGCTGCAAGCGGAGGAAGTTCTGGGAACAGTTTGGCAACGTTCATATCGACGTTACAGACGCTGATACCAGCAGCTCTCATACTCTTAGCAATTCTAGCAAATCGTTATGATCAACGTTATGCTTTAGTACTATTCGCGGCTGCTATGGCATCAGCGATATTTTTAGCAGCTGCTGGACATACAACGTTGTCTTTCTATTCACCAGGAAGCGCAGAATATATACAGCTAACAATATCTGGACCAACGAATATATACGTGGGGCAAAGTGGTACATGGACTATAAACGCATCTGCGTCATGGTACATAATGAATAGCAGCAACGGTGTAAAAGTTACATCTGGAAACGGGACAGTAATAACGTGGACACCAAATTCTCCTGGAAAATACATTATTGTTGCTACAAATATCCTAACTCAGGGGAATGTTACGATATATGAATACGGAAGCTATATATTCGGTGCTCAATACCCACCTTCCCCGCTCGGATGGATAACTGGGGCGATAGTATCCGCATTCCATGCAATTATTAATGCTATTGTAGGAGGATTTAGTTTTCTTGGGGGTATTTTTGCAACAAATATAGTCCCTATTGATAATTTCGTGTATTCTCCCCTTCCAAATTCATTGACTGATATTATCTACACACAAATAGAGCAGATAATGACTGGTTTAGCAATGTTATTAATTGCTGCAAGTGTTACGTATAACGCAATAAGAGGATTTTACAATGATTTAGTAGACTTAGGAGCAGATGTTATATACAAACTCGGCGTGTGGGCCTTATTTACAACTTCTGGACTTACAATATATACTTATGCAGCAGGGCTTTTGAATTTCATTATTAAGGTGACAATCGGATCGTATATAAATGCCATAGCTGGAGAAATGTTCACATCTATAGCAACATACTGGTCAATATTTGGACTTAGCAATGCATTAGGACTCGGTTTTGCAAGAGCATTAGCTAATTATGCTACTGATGTTGTTATATTCTATCTAATATTCGTCGCATTAGCATTCGTGAGATATGCAGCATTATTAGCTGCTGTAAGCCTTATACCGTTAGCGTCTACCTTGTGGTTATTCGAATGGACCAGACCGATAGCTGGCGTTATTGTAGATTTAATAGTAGGATTAATGATGAGCGGTTTAATTTCTGGCATAACTTTCGCAATGTTAGAAGCATTGGGCGTAGGAATAGTAATCTTTCTGGTGGGGCCTGTTCTTGGAGGGATCGAATTCGCGATTTCATTATATCTAACATTTGTTTCGATAAAACCACATGAAAGATTGCATAGTGTTATAAAATCTATTAAAAGTTAGATTTTAGATACATCTTTTTTATAAAAGAAACCGCTTTTTCTGGGTCTACAACTCTATCTATATCAATATATTTTCCGTTTTTCATTACAAATCTAACTAGGCCAAATGTATATGTAGAAGGTTTTCCTGCAGCAGCATCTGCAATAGTATACGTTTTTATTGGTGTATTAGTTTCGGTCCATGTCCTCATTATAAATATGTCACTTACGTCACTCCATGCGAAAATCTTCTTATTGTTTTTCCACACTCCACTCTGGTTATACCAGTGCCATGTTGATAGAGTCCCATATTTTCCAACTGCGAGAATATCTGCAGGTTCTGGAGGTATTATTGTCCTTAGTCGTTTGATTCCATAGGCGGGAATCATACCTATTAAAATAAGTATTATGCCTCCTCCTATAGCATTGCTAGAAAATTTCCCTATGAACATAACATAAATGGCAAAAACAAGAAATAGAAAAGCCATAAATCCTAAAATTGGTAAGGCTATCCTCACTCTCTTTTTTACGATGTCTGTATCCATGTATTTCTTTTCTCCTTCTATAGCTAAATACTTTTCTGTTTTAACTTTAAACTCTACGGGAGTTAGTCCTAAAACCACCTTAAGCAAAAGGGATGTTTATACTAGGTGCTTAAGGTAAAATAAGGGAAAACTTTACAAGTGCTAAAAGTTATAATTCTCTCTTTCGATTTAGAAAATATGTTAGTGGAAATTTTAGGTGGGGTATCAGCTCTACTTCTAATAGTCCTAATAATAGTTATCGCATATTATTCAAGGAAGGTTTCGCAACTAAATAAGAAGATAACAGAAGTTCAGCTTAATTCGCAACAACAAGCCCAACAGATGTTCAATAACTGGGTTAAGCAATACTCACAACAATTACAGCAGCAATTAGAACAATCAATAAAACAGCAATATGAAGCGAAGTTAGAAATGTGGAAACAACAGAATGAACAAATGATAAGAAAGGACGCTATAGCTAGATCAGTTAATACTCTTTTAGGGAGAATAGGGGAAGAATTTGCTCCTCTACTTCTGGCAGACAAATACCAGGTTAATCCTAAGGACTTCAGGCATTTAGGTAGCCCAGTGGATTATATTGCTTTCAAAGGACTTTCTGACGATAATGTAGACCCAGAGGTAATCTTCATTGAAGTTAAGAGCGGGAAATCTAGTTCTCTAACTGAGAGAGAAAGAAAAGTTAGGGATGCAATAAGGAACGGAAAAGTAAGGTATGAGGTAGTCAGTTTGAACGACCTAATAGGTGAAGTGCAGAAGAAGATAAATGAAGAAATAAACAAGTTGAGTTGAAAACTTTAACAGCAGTTCCGTTTTTCCTTATTTTCTCTTGAGCAACTAGTTTAAACTGATCTTCGGCTTAACCTAATTTTAGGGAAAGCAATCGTTTTGTTTAATTTATTAGCCTGTAGATATAATTATTATATTTGATGTTGGCGATAAGGAGTAAGGATCCAGAAGAGATAATAGAACTAGTAAAAAAGTATAGGGCATTTCCTATGGAACTCACACTGTATATCAATGACCCTAAAATAGTTGCAGGACTAAAGAGCAAAAGAAAAGTTGATGTGATAAAAATAGATTAACTTATTTTTTCCTAGTAAACTCCCCAGTTTACTTCCTTATTATTTTAGATATTGTTAAGCCGATCGCGACACCAACTGCAACTGCAAATATCAAATCTTGAATCAACGTCACTGGATAACTGAACTTTAGATCAAGCGTCTCTACGAATGCTGGAGCGTTAATTAGAGCTAATACGCCGAAAGCTGCTATAATTATTTCCTCCTTAAACTTCTTTATGTCAAAAGTTTTTACTTTCTTCTTACTCTCTTTCTTATTTTTCTCTTCTTTAGGTGCTAAGAAGTCGTTGAGATAGAACCTGAGGAAATGATATATGTACTGAAATTCATCCATTGACTTCTCTTCGTAGAAAATAAAGAAGAATACTGGTGCTATAAATGCCATTGCTATCATTATATTCTTGAAAGCGAAAGAGATGCCTAACATCAGAAGTGGAAATATTACTAGTAATTCCTTAATATTCACGTTCTTTATTCCGATAGGGAAACTTTTCTCATCTAACCCTGAGACCGTATACAACCAACCTACTGTTAATTCTCTTAACTTCATCCTAAGATAGGGGGTTTTTAAAAAGAGTATGAAATGAGCAACATGAAAGCGCTACAAATACTAAAAGATAAGGCAAAAGCAGTAGCAAGTTCAGTGAAGATGCCAATAACGGAGTATAGGAAGGGCAATCATGAGGCTGCAGTGGGAGGATTTATAGCCGGACTAGCATTGCTGGGAGGAGCTATAGCTAGTACTTTCGACAGCAGTTTCTCATCTCTGTTAGGGAACGACGCTAGCTACATAACTGACTTTCTAGCGCTGATCGGTTTTGTCTCATTAGTAGGAGGCATAGTCGAGTATAGGAGACTAAGAAAGCAAGTCTTCAAGAAACAATTTAATTAAGATATTCTTTTTTTCATAGTATTCTTCTTTTGTTCGAATGTAATCGGGTGGATGAGTATCAAAGAGCCAGGCTTTTATTCTATCAATTTTAGATTTAGGTCTTTGTTGGTCTGAGGAATATTTTACATTGAAGTTATAGTAAGCATAAAGATCTGCAGCTCTCTCGTAATGAAGAAACATTGCTTTGTAAATAATTAGTAAAAATGGAATAGTTAGAATGTTATAGCTTATTGCTAGCGCAGAAATCGTAAGAAAATAATAAATAAAGTAGGGCTGATGTAAATGCCCTTCCTCATGTGCTAAAATCCTGAAGTCTTCTTTACCTACAATTACTATATTTTTCCCATAAAGAACAGATTTTATTGTTATAGCATTATCTTCATCATTTTCAATTTGATAATACTTTACGCCGTCTTTTTCGTAAAGAAACTTTGCTTTCTTTAGCAATCTATAGTTTCTATACTCATAAATAAATAAAAAGAAAGTCATGGCGATAGGGAAGAAGCTTAACATCACTTAGTAGCTTTTTAAAACTGCTTTAGTTGAGGGAAAAATGAGGGCCAAAACTCTACTTCCGATGTTCATTATAATATTATTAGGTATAACTGCTTCAGCAGCTGCAGCGACAAGCAATAACATCATGAATTCAACGCAAATTCAACAAGCAGCACAGAAAATCCCGGCTCCTCCTTCAAATTTCTTCCAGGAAATTCTTAATCTTGTAGCTCAGGGATATAATTGGCTAGTAGGGATCATTCAAAACATCCTACAAGTGACGTTGTTAAAACAAGACCCAGGGCTTGCAAATACATATGCTAATATTATCGCTTGGCTAATCCCGCTAACTGCTATTTACATAATTCTGACGTTCGCCGAGGTCCTCAGAAAATACTTAGGCTATATTATTGCTGCAGGCTGGATATTCTTACTAGCAGTCATGATCCTAGCCCGTTAAGTTATTTCATTTTTTCTCAGTAAACTGGGGAGTTTATTCAAAAATTTTCACGTATCTTCTGCACCCTTACTGCGCTTATACTACTTACTTAACAATTTTTCAAAATTCTAAGAGACAAAACGAAAGTTTATAAAACTTTCTTTAGATATAGAAATTTAGGGCGATGATGAAGAGATGACGTGCTGAGGAGATGAGGAACGACTGCCAGAGCTGAGCCCGAGTTTTTAAATAATATTCTTATGATGTGGGGCAAAAAAGAGCAGATAAGATATTATGAGTTGTTTCCAAAAGTCGAGTACGATAAATCCTTTAATATAATTAATAGTTTAGGGCATGTCTTCGAGATCATATATGCTAAAGACAAAGATTTGTTACACATATATGCTTATACAAATACACAACTAGAAGTTTTAAGGAAAGATTTCGGTGTTAACGAAAATGTTGACGTTCCGCTCCCTAAATTCATAGGTCGTGTTTTGTTCAAAAACGAGAAGGACTTCTATTGGGGCGCCGAGTTTAACGACTTTAGCAGCTTTCTGACTAAGCTACAGCCAGGGGAGCAATTAAGGCTCTGGATAGTCCTAGAACCGCGGCTCAATGATATATTTCTTAAATATTCTGATAAATTGAAAAGGAATCAAAGTGTCATAGGCAAAAGACAGAGAGAAGTGTTAGCTTCAAGACTAGAGCAATTTGCGAAAGATAACATATATTATCTTCAGTCATACATACTCTCAGACGACAAAAAAAGAATAAAAGAATTAACTAAACAGCTCCAGCAATTTATCTTAACTAGGTCTGGAAAATTACACTTAGAAATTAGGAAAACTAAGGGTTGGGAAGATAATATCCCCCGGATCCCCAGATTTCATTCATTAAAACTAAAGAGATGGCTCTGGGTCGATGAAGGGAAAATTAGTAAAAAAGTTGCAGTGATACCTAATCCGTCAGTAATTCCAGTCCAGTTTTCTATAGGAGGGTTATTACCAGATATAGTACCTAATCGTAGAGGGTTCAGAATTGGTAAGCTTACTTATAGTGGGAAAGAAGTCCAGCTAGAACTGGAGGACTTCTACAGGCACGCTTACATAATTGGAGGGACTGGTGCCGGGAAAACTAGTACAATGAGGATTTTACTGAAGAGAATTAGAGAAGCTTATCCAAAAATCATAACTGTGATTATGGATCCTCACGGTGACTTTGCGGAAGAAATGCTATCGTTCTATGCAAATTATCATAACAACTTTGACCCAGATAAACAACTCTTTTACTTTCATCCAGTTGAGGCCCCAATTTCAGTTAATCCGATAGCACTACCGAAGTTACCCAACGCTCAACAAGCCCTACTTTTGGGATTCGCTAACGTTATGGAAATCTTTGAAAAATTATTTGCCTTGAAAGAAGGAGCAGTTTACGTAAAGTACATCATTCAGAACGCGTTGCAGTTGCTTTATCAGAAGAACCCTGAGCCAACATTTCGTGATTTGTACAATATTATAATAGGATTAAGAAACGGCACGCTAGATTTACCGATAAACAGCAAAGATTGGGAAGAGAAACTGGAACTTTTCCAGGATTTAGATGATACTACGTTCGTTTCCGCTCTGAGCAGGATCGAAATGTTAGCAACAAATGAGCTTTTGCAGAGGATATTCTCTAAAAATACGATAGATGATAATACATTATTTGCTCCAGGGAACGTAATAATCATTAATGCTTCTAAGGGAGCTGTAGGTGATCAAGTATCATTTCTTATCATGGCAGGATGGTTGTTTAAGATCTGGTACTATGCGTTAGCTAGAGCACAACTTAACATGGAAAGAATTCCAGTAATCATTGCCATAGACGAGTTCCAGAACATCGCTGATTTGTCCTTGATAGACACAGTTTTAGCTGAGGCTAGAAAATACGGGATGCATCTTCTATTAGCACATCAGCACACTGGACAGATCGATATGAACTTACTGAAATCATTGATGAGTAACACTGGGGTAAAGTTCTTGATGAAGATGCAAGGTTCAGACGCTGAGAAATTTGCCGAAATATTCCCTGAGTTCAAGAACGAGCTCGTAAAAATACTCCCGTCTCAATCTGTAGGTCAGGCTACTATTATCATAACCCCGAGGAAGCCTGACGATAAAATAATTCCTATAAGAACTAATATTGATTGGGAGGACTTTAAGAAGGATCCAAAATCAATTACGAATGTAATTGAAAGAATGAAGAAGTATGAAGCACAAGACGTAAGCGAAGCAGACGTTACTGCAATTCTCAATCCTATCTTAAAATATGTTGAAGAAAAACCAGATGTTTTAGCTAAATTGATACTTTATGAAACTTTCAAAAGCTCATGCGAAAATGGAAATCATTGCATAGCTTTAGTAGACTTAGTAAGGAAATTAGGAGTTGATAGAGAGAAAGTAGAAGACGCTGTCAACAAATTGGAGGCTCATGGTTATATCTCAGTCGAGAAGATCAAAGGGAAGAAAATACTTCAATACGGTAAAGGATTGTTCCCCCTCAAGGGGATAGTAGAGAACGAGGTAGGGAAGAAAGTGTCCCTCAGAGTTATTTCTAAACTTTACAAAGAAGGACTGGTAGTAGTAGCAGGTAAACAGCAAGGCGATGTAAGACCAGATTTCGTAGCGTTTCCTTACGACCGCGAGACATTGAGGCCTAGGTATGACGAAGCAATAGCTGTAGAGGTAGAATCACCTAACGAACTCAGCACACACTCGGAGCAGGTAAAACGTAACATGTTGAAGTACCTTAACATTACTGATCTCTTTAAAGAGATTAGACTATACACTGATGAAAATGGTTTCGAGAAACTGAAGAAGATCTACGACGAATTTATGGCGGACACTAATATTTCCACAGAATATAAACAGAAAGTCAAAATATTCTCAGTGAAAATCAAACAAAAAGTAGAACAAGAAGCATCAGAAACAAAGAATAAAGCAGAGGAAACTGGGGAGTTTACTAAGAGTGAAGAGCCCGAAAGTAAGGAAAGTAAGCAGGAAACGGTTCCAGCGCTGACCCAGGGAGCACAAACTATTGCTGCAACTGCTACTAATAATGCCCAGGATACCGAGCTTAAACTGGGGAGTTTAACGCTGAAGGAAGTAACGATAGAGATTCTCAAGGAGGATAAAGATTACGCAATAATAAGGATAGGAGATAAGCAGTACAGGGTACTTAAAACTGATTTGGAGTTTCTTAAGTCAGCAGCTAAAGACCCAGAGATCCTAGATGACGTAAAACTGAAAGAAAATAAGATCTTAATCCAAGCAGCTGGGACTAAGAAAACTATCTTATTAGGTCCTACGCAATAACTTATCCTTTACTTTTTCTAAGTTCTCTGGTAATAGATACCACGTATACCTCTCATCTCCCACTATTTTAGCTCTAAGAATTATCCTGTCTTTCGCCATCTTCCATATAATTCTCCTCAAGTACTGAGTCTCGTGAGTTACTTTATAGTACTCTTTAGCAGCTTCGCATTCGAATATTAACTGCAGAACTAAGTCTTTCTCGTTCATTAACTCGTTTTTCTTTAATATTTCAATAATACAATTTTGTACTTTTGCTCTGAAAGACTTTGCTTTTTCTGGATATACTAATAATAAGTAATCATCATTTTTCTTCTTCTCTACTTTCTGCTTCTTACTTTTCTGTTCTTCTTTCTTCTTTTCATTTACATTCTCTTCATTAGAAGAAATATTATCTCCCTTGTTTAAATTATTTTGATTTAACTGAGGTTGGTTTTGAACAGACTGATTATTTACTTCTTCTCCCATCTTTCCTCATCCTAATAATAGTAAATATTTAAAAACCCCTCATAGTCTAACTATGCAAATTTTATACCTCAGTAGAAAGAATTATTCAACATTAGAATTAATGCAGTTATTATGTAACTTTATGCTGTGGATATTTTACTTTGTGCTTCGGTTATGCAACTTCGCGTACCGCGTTTCATCTATATACCCAATCGATTCGATTTTTTTCAAACTTTATATCAAAATTTCTATACCCGGTTTTTCGGGCTCACGCCCGGTCCTTTTTGCTTTCTTTTTTGCTTTTGCATCTTTGCTTTCTGCTTTTGCTTATTCTTCCAATCTAATTGCTTACTCTTTTGCTTTTACTATCTGCAGCTTTGCTCACTTTACTAACTATTCTCTTTGCTTCTCCTAACTCTCTTTCTACTTTTACTGCTTTACTATTCTTTACCCCTTTTCTCTTACTCTATTCTAACTCTAGCTTTGCCTCCTGCTTTTCACTAACTGCTTACTATTCTTTGTTTCTAACTTTGCTTATTTGCTCTGCTTTGTTAACTACTACTCTTTTTTGCTCTGCAAATCTTACTATTCTCCTTTCCTGCTACTTTAACTCCAAACTCTATTATTAGCTCCAGGGTCCTTTTCCCCTAACCCTTTTAACCACGGTCCTATAGCTTAACTATTATAAGCACCTACTAACAGATCCAGGGTCCTATTTTACTAATCCTTAACTCTCTTTATCCTAACATAATTCTCCTCATCTAGAATTCTATTTTCTATAAGGGGCTTCGCCCCTTAACCCCAGTTCCTGACTTACCTACTAACTAAACACACCTACCTCCCTAACCTACCTTTTTACCTCCCTAACTTCTCTCTATTTTCACATCAAAGTTCTATTTTTTCTATAAGGGGCTATCGCCCCTTAACCCCAGCCTTTCTACTATTCTTCTTGCGTAGGACCTCCTTGACTGTTTATCAATTCCGGACCTACTAACTGCTTTTCTAACTTCAGCGCCAGAGCATAAGACTAACAATTTATACAGTTCCAGAGTTTTCTAAATACTAATTTTCTATAAGGGGCTTACGCCCCTTAACCCCAGTTCGTTTAAGCAGTTATTAACACGGACCTACTTACTCTTGTAACTTAGCCTTAACAACCTAATACCTTCTAATCCCATTCTAACTAACTATTTTACTTTACAGGGTCCTACAGCCTTACTATTCTTTCTCTACATAAATAATAGTACATAAACACTACAAAAATACGACTGCGCTAACCCTTATTGCTCCTCTCTTTAGTCTCTACTCTTCTCTTTTTAAGAATATACATTTTTACATTAATTAGTATAAGGGGCTATCGCCCCTTAACCCCGATTTTAATTGCTAGCCTTGCCTGGCATTGCCTGCTAGCATAGCTTTTGCCTGGCATAGCAGCTTTGCCTAGCTGCCTAGCTTGCCTGGTATAGCATTCTGGCATTTGCATAGCCTTGCCCTCCTTACCTGCCTCCAGAACCTTCCTTACCTACCTCCCTAACCTACCTTTTTACCTCCCTAACCTCGAACTCGAATCTCGTCTCGAATTCGAATCTCGGACCCAGGGGCTGGCGGTGAAGAAAAAAGAAGAAGAAGTGAGGACGGTGGTGAAGGTGAAGGAGTGGTGATGACGGTGAAGAAGAGGTGAGGGTGAGGTGGTGAAGTGCTAATATACAATATAATATAATAATGAATAACTGTTCTCTAAAAAGAGCATTGATATAATAGTCTCTCCATAAAGAAATAATATATTGCTTTTTTGCGTTTAGTGTGCAAAAAATGAAAATAATTTATCTCTTTTGTTGTGAAATAAAAGCAAAGAATGAAACTGAATAAGCTCCCCAGTTTACTAAGAAAAATTCAACTAGTATGTATAACTACTACTAGGGTTTGAGAAGTGGAAAAGATTAAGTGAAAGCTTAGGCCCAGGGACCTTTATTGTGTAAAAAGCCCTTCTTTCTCTCCATAAAAATCATATCTTCTTTTCTATATTAACTATAATAAAATGCGTATCCATGGTTTTTATCCAACCGTAACCCTTCATCTTCGTCAAAATGTTGTAAGCTTCCACAGGTGTGCATTCCATATAAGCAGCTGCAATATCAATTAACTTCTTTCTCTCTATAGTTAAAACCCCATTACTGCACTTAGTTATAGTCATTAAGAATTTGTAGAACTCCTTGGCCTTTCTGTATTCATCCTCAGTCATTGCGTTGGCCAGGTCGTCTATGGTATAACCTTTTCTTGGGAGAACTTCCATAATACTATACTAACCACATTCCTTTTTATTAATTTTTCATTTCAGTTTAGAATTAAACTCCCCAGCTTACTGAGAAAAATTGAATTTTTACAAGGCTCTAAAAAACGGCAGGATGAATCAAGTATGTATCACGTGTATCAAGGCTATATAGAGATACCCCTACCCCCTACATTTCACTAAAAATTTTTGAAAATGGGGGGTGCCGTGATACACGTGATACACGTGATACATAACGTTGCTAAAAATGATACACGTGATACACGTTGACGTTATCTTTATATAAAATTGAAAGTAAATAAGGGCTTAGGTGTATCACGTGTATCAATCATTTTTCTCGCAAAAAAGTAGAGTTTGATACACGTTACCTTGTATTTGAAAATTCAATGAAATATTTATATTATTAAGAGAAAAAAAACGGTCAGTTTTTGTACACATTAACAATACAAACAGTATATGTTTCTCTTATTATATTCAAATATTTTGAATTAAACTGGGGAGTTTAACGGATGTTAGAATATTTATTACAAAATTGAGAAAAATTATTGATAGAAACGGCTATGCTGTCAGTTGCCCTGGGCCTCATTTTCGTCCTTAGTCTCGTCGTATACCCTGAATACCCCGTTCTCGCTGTCGTAATACCCATATTCTTTACATAGTTCAATATTTTTATCATTTGGTTCAAGCGGTTTTCCGTCTAAAGATTTACAATACTCCTTTCTATCATCAGTATAATGATATTCGAATACACTATTGAGTTCCTGCCCATATCTTAATACCCTGGTTCTTTTTACTCCTAAAATTTCAGCAATTCTCTTCCACGATAATTTAGGTAAACCATATCTCCTGACGAGCTCCATAGAATATTCCGTAAGTAATGCCGTTGTAAAAACCACTGCGGAATATTTCGTGCTGATGAAAAAGCCGTAGTTATCCAGTGCTGCCCTGGGATTTACAGGGTCTATTATGTCTACTGTGTCTTTCCCAGAAACCTTCAATAATTCGTTCTTCTTCTCATTTATGAATTGCATAAAGCCTTCCTTAACGATCTCGCTGAAATCTGCATCTGTCTCAGAAAAGCCTGGGATATATGGTTCTGGCAGACTTACGTTATATTTAGATGCAATTTCTTTAAGGATAGAAAACCCAAGGGTAATGTAAAACCTCACTGCATCTTCCCTACTTCCTGTTGCCAATGTATTCTTTATTTCGTTTATCTTCTTCTCAAAGATATTGATAGCTTCTCTCATTACCGCCATTAAATCGAGTTTATCTTGCATACTCATCCTCCTCGGCGTCTTAATATTCTTTTCAGTATACCCTTCGTCCTTAGGAATATCCACGATAATCATTTTATCTCTAACAAAGGGGGCTAGAGTATCAACATCGAGATTAGTTGGGATGATTAAGCTCCTTACTGCTAAAAATAGGCCTCCATATTCATGGGATCCGCTCTCACTTATTATATTGGACGTAGCAGAAACAGTGAGCGTAGCTAGCAGCTTTTCATTATTCTGGATGAAAGACAATAAGAAGTTGCCTTCTGTGAGCATCCCTGGTACAGTTATCTTAGCTAGCATTTTCCGTAATTGGAAGTCGCTCTTAGGAGATCTTTCTTCTTCCTGAAAATTATAAAGTGTCCTTAAGGTATCGATAAGTAAGGATTTTCCAGTCTCGTTAGGACCTGTGATTATTAAATGCGGGAAGTATTGAAAGTTTTCCACAAAGAAGTGTTTAGCCCATGCAATTACCCCATAACTTATTACTGTCATAGCTTTAGCTGGATTCTTATAAGAGTTCACGATTGCTGCAAGCAGTTTTATTCCGTTTTCAACGTTCCCGTTATTTGGTAACGTGTACTTAATATTGTCCTTCCATGGTGGAAGATATCCTGCCCTATCTACAATTACTATTTTATCATTGATCACCCAGGGGCCAGGACTGTAGAACATCTCCTCTTCAATTATTGCGTTATCATAAAGGAACTGCGCTACTAAGTGTTTTCTTGTGGTATCAAGAGCGTAACCCTTAAGTGAATCAAGTATCTCCTCCAGGTTTCCTATTATACTTATCCCTTCTACATCTACTTTCATTAAGTTTTCATTCAGAGGAATTCCTTTTAAGACAACTTTCCTTATTTTAGTGATTTTCCCTTTAAGTAAGTAAAGATAATCTCTCAATGCTCTTTTTACTTCTTTATGCTCAGTCACAAAACTGTAGTTTAATAATTTTAATCCTCCGTCTAGTTTTACTTCCTGAACGCACTCTCCATATTCTTCACTCCAACGGACACAAACCGAGGGTTCAGGGATAGCCTTATCTTTATTAAGAGAATTAATGAGTTTATTGATATTTATGCTTTGCAGCAGATGGAATGCAACTCTACCGTTTAATGTGTCCTTTAGGTCTATCCCGAACTCCTGGTCTAGGATGGCCCGTAGCGCCAGCGGGTTTTCGAAGTCCTTCAGGTCTACTGTTACTTCCTTATTATTGTGGATTAATTTCAGCCCGAGGGCGTCTACACAAATAGTAAACACTAACTCCGTGTCTGGGATTTTCACTTCGGTGCAATTGCCCTCGGGCATCATCATCACCTCTTAGAATTAAACTCCCCAGTTTAACGGAAAAAATTCTAGAATACTACTTTGCCTACGGGGCTTGCTTACTTGTTTTAGAAAATCTGTGAGCATTCTGCGTAGCTTTAACGCGTTTTTGCGATCTTCGTTCTTTCCAAGTACGTAACCAGTTATATCAACTCCATCAAAATCATAGCGTAAAGCCTCTTCAAGTTCATGTCTTGTTGAAACACCCAAATACCACTTCCTTCCTTTTACTGCTTTAAGGAAATCGTTAAGTGTATAGGACCTATAGCGGGAATCTGATGCATAACCATAATAAACCTTAAAGCCCAAACTCTTCAACTCTTCAACTATTACCATGTCGTTTTCTAACGAGTGAATGGGAACTACAAACTCAATCGATTTTAAAGGCGATAAATTTACACGGGCTTTATGCGGTAAAACGTAATCGGGATATACTGCTATCCTAACTTCATTCCTCTTAACTTGTAGTTTCCTCAAATAACCTATGTAAGCCAACTTACTCGTTAAAAGGTCTCCTTTAGCGTCATAAAAAAGGGGGTAAGGGTAAAGCGGGTTACAGACATACTCACTCATATACTTCCACACGAAATACGACAAAGGACCTTTCCCGATACCGACAATCATGGTAAACCCCCCAGTTTACTCTCTTCTGATATAGAGAATTCTAATTGTAAGATGATGAAGAAGAGAATAACTATAATAAAAATAATGAAAAAGAAGGATTTCATTGAATCTTGCCTCTCGCTTGAGCTATTTTCATCATTACGAACTCTTCAGCTTCCATTAATCTCTTAGCGAGTTTTTCTCCATCCTCTGTTAACTTTATTATATGTTTATTTCCCTCATATCTGTCTTCAATAAAACCTTCTTGTCTTAATTGTTCTATGAAGAAGCGTAAGTTAGAATTACGCATCATTCTGTCTATATCACTATACTTTCCGCTTCCTCCTAGTTTCAATAACACTATAAGTACCTTGTATTTAGCGTTGATAGGATAGACTTTCATCACTCTATACTGTGTGCAGATAATATTAAAAATTTGCTTTCTGTGTAGACTGCAGAATAGAGGGACTGGTAAGCGAAACTGTTAAAATTCTACTCTCTAAATTATGTAGTGAGAGCAGAATGAGTGAACTTGTTATAAATAAAAAGCTTCTCGATATTTTGTCAACTCCTATGCAAATATTATTATATATTAACATGATGGGTGAGGGGTCCTTAATGGATCTGGTAAAAATTAGTCAAATGAGTTGGCATACAATCCAGAAATGGATACCGATTCTAGAAGAGAATGGGTTAATAGTGGTGAGAGAAGAAAAAACTTCAGTAGGAACTGCTAAGAAGGTAGTGAAGTTAACGGAGACTGGCAGGGCTGTAGTTGAAAAATTATTAGAATTAAACGATACTCTAAAAGAGATTGGTAAATAACATTTTTTATTTGAGATTCTCTGCACTCTATGTTGAATGCAAAAGTTTAAATATCTCTCCGCATACTATGTAGAATGAAGAAAATGAGTTTGGTCACAACTTCAAAAAACTCCCCGGTTGACGGGGAGAAAGATCTTCTTTTTTTAATTAGTTTACTGGACAGAGAAGATAAGATAGCATTCGTAAAGGAATTCAGAGAAGATTTTGAGAAAATGGTCGAAGAAAGGAGGTTAAGTAAAACAGCATTCTATAAGTTTCTAAACGGATACGCTCCAGCAGATGAAAGAATATTAGAAGTTGCGGAAGCCAACAAGGAAGCAAGAAGGTGGGTAATTGAAAGGGTAAAGGCAAAGGCAAAGAAGGCATTAGAGATTATAGAGAAAATGGAGGAGGCTGAGGAGGAATGACTGTCTTCTTAACTAATTCTTTCAGTCCTAGCATGCTAAAGTTACAGAAACATAGACAAGTTACAGTAAAATTTGAAGAAATCGACAATAAGGAATTCTGCGAAACAATAAAGAATGCTAAGGATCTGATTAATGCTGTTGGCCATAAGGCTACTGTCGATTTGGTAAACACAATGTGTTCTACACAGCTGAAAGAGAATAGAATAAGTATAACTGCAAATGCGGGGGATATAATAGTAGCACTAATTCTAACTATGAGGCTAGAGGAAGGGCGTGTACTAAAAGAGGATGAGATAAAGCAATTCCTAGATCAGGGGAAAATAAAATTCGTAAAGGCTGAGGTGGAGGAGGAATGACTGAAACTACTTCTACTTTACAACAACACTTAGAAAAAGCGTATGCATTAGCATACAAAGCACAGAGATTGGTTAGTGTTGATAGAGCTGCAATAAGGATTCACAGAGAATTGAAAGAAGTAATAGGGAGTTTAGAATTCTACTTAAATAATAAAATGGAGTATGATGAAGCAGAAGTTGGAACAAAATTACGCTATTATGAAAAGCAGTTACAATTAATTGAAGAGAAAAGAGATTCTACGCTATTGAGAAGTTTTAGACAAATGGTATCAAAATCTGACGATAAACTGGGGAGTTTACCGCAAAATCTAGATGAAGAGAAATACTTCATTAATTGGATGAAGGAAAAGGGATATGAAGAATGTTATTATTCTAGGGTAGAGGCTCTTAGAAGGTTAGATGAGATAGGAGTAGAAGCTGAAGTAAGAGAAGAAGAGGACCCATTGGGGATCAATCTCGATCTCTGGTGTCTAAAGGTGAGGAAGAATGAGTGAGAAGGAAATTATAGATAAGATATTTGCTAGATTCGAAGAATTTATCAATTCTAACAGCCAGATGTTGGTAAATAGAGAAGAACTTAAGGTAGTGTGGGCGGTCAGAGATAGAAAGGTATTGAAGGGATTTCTGAGGATAGGCAGGAAACACATTCCATTCTATGCTGCTTTTAATGAGAATAACGACCTCACACTATGGATCCCTGGAATTGGTCATATCTTCTTTGAGAACAAGACAATACAGACGTTCTTAGAAGAGGAAGAGGAGGGTGAGGAGTAAGATGATAAAAAAGAAGGAAAGAGACGGTAAAGTGTACATCTATGTCAGAGACGAGGACACCGGAATTGAATGGACAGAAGTAGTCGATAAGGCAGAGTTTGAATGGTGTGTAGCACAGAAGAAAGAGCTAGAAGTGGAAGACCCAGAGAGGTCGGCAATGCTGGACTTTGGGATATTTGGGCATTGTTCTATACCGAAAGTTACGTTAAATGACGTTCTAAAGTTCATATCGGAATTACAGAAGGGTGAGGAGTGAGTGAACGTAAGGACTATGTATAGGATTGCACAATCTATAGAAAATATATTAGATGACATTATTGACGACAATGTGACTGACGAGAAAGAAATATTAGAGATTCTTCTTGACGCTAAACGTCTAACAGATTTGCTTTCTCAAGAATTGAATAATTATATCGTGAAGGTGACAAAGGGGTGAGTCAATGAGGGTTGTAACATTCAAATTAGACGAAGAGCTGCTTAGAAAGTTAGATCTTTATTGTGCTAACAATAGGTTAGTTAGGAGCGAAGTGATTAGGGATGCTATTAAATTCTACTTGAGCAACTGCATATATCCCAGGGGAAGGGTTTACAGAAAGAATTCTATTTCTATTGGAGAGAATCACAAAAACAACGTTAGGGTGCAGGAGCTATGACAGTTAGTGAGATCATTAAAGAAAACGAAGAGCTGCAAATTCAGTATAGTAAAGCATTGAATACTATAGCGGCTTTAGAGAGGAAGCTGCAAAAGTTAGAAAGAGAGAATGAAAGATTGCAGAAAGAGAACATTTCATTAAAAGACGAGAACCTAAAATTAAAGAGAATGAATAATATATTAATGAGGGCGATTGAGATCGCAATACAGATCAAAGACTATAACGCTCAAACTAGACACTTACAGTTAGTTTTACAAAAACTACGTGAAACTGGGGAGTTTAAGGGGTGAAGCTCATGGAGCTGCAGCAATTACTTATTCCTAAATTAAATATCTACAAACACAAAGATGGCTATGTAGTATATATACCAGAACGCTTTACCGAGTACCTCCCAAAACAAGCTAAATTAACAATATTATTAGATAATGAGAAGATACCGATAGGCGTTGTTACGCTCTTTAAAGCTAACTCTAAGAAGTATGCGATTAAGCTACCTAAACGTTTAGGCTATCTTTGGGACGACTTAATATCTAAAGATAAGCAGGTTACATTAGTTTTGGAGAAGTTCACTCAAGGAGTTTAGGTGCGTATTTTTCATATACTTCTCTGAGTTCTTCTTCCGAAAAAGGCAAATAGTGTTCTTGTAGTATTCGGAATTCCCCTGGACTAGTTCTACCTTGAAGGATGTTTACGATCATCGGGCTTACGCCTTGCTTAATCATATAACTTGCCCAGAAGGCCCTCAAATCGTATAGTCTGAATACTTTTCCTGCTTTTTGCATAGTAGTTTTGATTTCGGCCCTTATCTTATCTTCATTCATGGGGAAGAACTTCTGTTTCCAGGCTTCCACATCCTGCCCTATTGCTGCTACTCCACCCCAGTGACGTTTTATATATTCCTCCCTATATGGTAAGTAATTTTCTTCAACCCATTTTGCAGTCTTTTCATGTAGAAAAGTAATGTAAGCTCGTTTAGTCTCAGACTCTTTTAATAACTTAATTACCTTGTGCTTAAGGTCGATCTGATTTATCTTTAAACTGAAAAGTTCCCCTGTCCTTAAGCCAGTTTCAACTAATAACAGGAAATAAGTCTTAGCCCCAAGCTCTTCAATTTCATTATATATTCTCTTAAGGAGCTCTAATGATAACGGCTCAGGCTTATACTCAGTCTTGGGACGTGGAATAGAGAAAGATGAGTAGAGAATCTGGGCTAAATAAGGTTCCTTAGGCCTAACCACTTCTTTAATGAATAGCTTAAGGGCTACTGCCATTTGTCGTGCTCTATGAGGACTTTCCTCTCCTTGTTCTAACAAATACTCTTTGGTTCTATCTGGAGAAATGATGTAATTTAGGTCCTTTAGGAGGCGGTTAATATAACGCCAATAATCTTCAAATGTGTTTTTGCTCCTCTTAGAAATCACTTTCTTAAACAGCTCTAAGTCTTCTTTCGATACAACGTAAGAGTAACTTGTTGAGCGGATATAGTCTCCTAAGTTACGCTGAAGTAATGCTAGAAAGAGCTCCCGGAACTCTGGGTCCTTTAATGCCTTTATGATTACGGCCATTGCCTCGTTATAGCCAACTTTTTCGATGTCTATTCCTACTATAAATCTGCTCAATTCGTCTGGAGTTAGAAATTGTACAGCTCTACTTACTACTTCATCTGGTACCTTGTATTTACCCTTCTTATAATACCAAAACATTACCCTGGAAATTCCTAGTTTATCATAGTCAATTCTCTTTTCTTTTATAATGTATTCCAAAATCTTTAGTCTAGTTTCGTTATCAAGTTGCGAAACGTCAAAGTTCATTTTTTATCTGATGATATAATCAGATAAAGCGTTAAATAAAACGTTCTCAAAAACTCGTTAGACGTTAAATTTTAGTAAATTTTTGCGTCAAATGTGTTATCCTACATATACGTTAAATAAAAAATCGAGAGACGTTAAATTCTAGGATTTCTCTCATTTCACACCGTTAAAAATTACGTTAAAAGTACGTAGGTGCCGCCGCGGGGATTTGAACCCCGGACAACCGGATGTCCCCTGCGCCGTATGAGTCCGGCGCTCTAACCAGGCTGAGCTACGGCGGCACTATATTTTTTAAGTGTTAATTCGGTTATAA
>NZ_JBBHKR010000005.1:0-8409 GCF_037389425.1 Stygiolobus sp. CP850M | reverse complement strand
GCTGTCTCAGTGAACATGTCCATTCCAACCATTATATTGCCCATAACACCATTAAGCAAGTAAAGGAAAAGGTAAGGTATTGCTAACTTAACGTAATTAGGGAAAAGGAGGAGAATAAGAAAAAGCGGCAAGGCGAGGAAAGGGAAAGAAAGAAACTTACCTATTATGCTCTTGCTTATCTCTTTCCTTGCGTAAAGGTAAGAGATCTCTCTCGTTATTATTTGTCCGGGAATAAAGTAAAAGAAGGCTGAAGTTACTACTTCGAGGAGTTGAATTATCGCGACTTTTCCGAAGAATTCTGGGTTAGTAATCTTAGCTGTAATGATGAAGAAGATTAAAGCAACTATGACGTTGGTAGTAGTTACACTAAGACTCTTTAAAGCGTTCTTTATAGGATTCATTCAGTTTAGTTATTTAAAAGGAAAAATATTAAAACTTTCCTTTATAGATAGTAGTTATTAGATTTTGCCTTGACTTCAAGGTTACACCTAATGAAGAATCCCCTAGCTACCGTGACATATTTTAGCCCAGCCCTAAATTATACCAAAATTTTTAATATTTTTCGTCTATCATTTCTTAGTAGATTAAGATTGATATGGGAAAATTTAGTAAGAACATGGATAATATTTGTATTAATTTTACATTTATAATAAAATATATTAAATCATAATAAGAATAAGTAAGATATTAATTTACAGAAGCAATTATTATTTCTTTTTTACACAATAAGTCATTCCTATTTTATCCCTATTCCAAGTGGGATCGTTTTTTCCTATAAATATCTTCATTTACAAATTCGCAACTATGATTTTGATTAAGTATATTCATTAGGTTGTTAATAGAAATATTAGTGTTATAAGCATGCAGCTCAAGTGCCTTTAATACTGTTTGTATGCCTCCTGAGGCATTACTCATTTCATAGATAGGTACATGATATTTGTGATCTTTCAATTTAAAAATTGATACATTATTTATACAATCACTTATGTTTCCCCAGTAAAAATAAGTTAATATTTGGGTATATACTTCTCTGTCCACATTAACAATGCTTCC
The DNA here is from genome assembly GCF_037389425.1 of Stygiolobus sp. CP850M. NCBI lineage: Archaea > Thermoproteati > Thermoproteota > Thermoprotei > Sulfolobales > Sulfolobaceae > Stygiolobus > Stygiolobus sp. CP850M. The sequence goes on along the minus strand of NZ_JBBHKR010000005.1, from coordinate 7,356 downwards.
ATCTAAACATTTTATAGTAATACTAGGTTTCTTTAAGATTAAGTAATCAAATAAACTTGAGCACCAATCTTTAATTAAATTCTTGATTTAGACGCTATCATCATTTTAGTAAAATATTTGATCTTCTTACACTTCTTATAATCCTTTTTAAAGTTTCGGAAGGCAAACTATTATAAAGAGTGAATAGTAGAATGAATTTACACTCCTTAAAACTGTGTCTAAGCCTGCACAATTCTAAGATATCTTTAAGCACATTTATTAAATGCTCATCGAACTTTAAATATCCTTTAATATCCTTAGGTGAGTTATATAATAAATATCTAGCTTCTAATAATCTAAGTTTAACGACATTTCTTATTTGATTATTCCTAGAGATGTTATTGATGATCAGTTCTCCGTCACTTATAGATCTCATGAAATTCTCCAGAACTCTTATTTGATCTTCATGAGTAAATCCTATTGATGTGTTTTTGTTATGAATTCTATATCTAGTTAGCCTTTCTCCAGTGTGGTAAATCTTTCCGCATTCTGCAGAGAAGGCTGGTATAAAATTCTCTAAAGAAATTTCTATTCTTTTCAACAAATCCAGTTTATCATTCATGCATTCCCTTCTGACGGCCATTAGGCTAGTTGTTGCAACTATACCGTGATACTTTATCAAGAAACTCTTGATATCTTTATCAAAAGGGTCTATTATTACCTCATTGTGTGGAGTTATCTCTTCGAGATCTCTTATAATGTTTCTGATATCGGGATTACTAGTGCCCATATCAACAACCTCATCACAATATATGTACTCCCTTGTATCGTGAAAATAGTACACGTCTTTATACTTGTTAAAAACTTGATGAACTTTTGTTAATTTTGAGGGTTTGAATTCATCATCATCCTCTAAAAAAGCCAGAATATCACCAGATGACTCCTCAATACCTATAGCAACCCTTTCGCCGTATCTTGGTGTGTCATATACTACGTTCTTATATCCTAGTTTATTTAGGGTTTCGTCGATACTCTTATCTTCAAAATTTTTGACCACAATAACTTCATACAGATTCTTATCTAAAGTCTGATTAGCTACACTATTTACAGCTCTCAGAAGAAAGTCCCTCCTATTATACGCCGAAATAATCACGCTAATTTTCATGAGAAATAATGTAATCTTAACATTTAAATTTTTATAGATAGTTTAAAAACTAACTCATATATGAAAATTTCGTTCGTGTTATTTGGCACTAGTTTAGCTGGTGGAGTAAGATATGTATTTGAAGTTGCTAACGGCTTAAGGGATAGGGGTTATAACGTTAAAATTTTATCATTAGCAGGCGATCATAGTTGGTTTAAGGGCTTAAAAGTCGAGGTAGTATATAAAGAACCTATTATGAATAAAATAAGTAAAACCCTATATAATCTTCGTAAAGTGTATAATCTTATTAAACTTAAAAATAGTAAAATTAAACCTTATGACTCACTATTATTATTTAACTCGCTTTTAGGAATAAAGTCTGACTTAGTTACAGAATTGGCTGAATTCATTCAGAATTTCGATTCTGACATCACAATAGCGACCTATTATTTAACAGCATTCTCAGTTTGGTTTTCACAAAGTAAAAATCCATTTTATTTAATGCAAGACTTCCCAGAGTTAGTTGAGAATAATGAAGGGAAAATAGGACTAAACATGTTTAAGCTCTCTCTAAAACTTCCTTTCTCCTTCGTTACAGTTTCCTCTTACACCAAACAGTTAATACTTGATAACAACCCTACCGCTAGAGTTACCATAGCTAACCCTGGTGTTAACTTAGAAGTTTTCAGACCGAAAAGAGAGCTGCAAAATGATAACAAGAGGAGAGTTATGCTAATACTAAGGGGTCAGAAACAAAAAGGCGACAACATAGGCTTAGAAGTTTTAAAAATAGTTAATAAAAAGATACCTATTCATGCAATAATAGTTGGTAGTAAAAATTTAGTAAAGACATATTCTAAAACTATCGGCATAGATTTTTCCTATTCCGTTTTCTCAAATGTAGATGATGAAAAGCTGTCTAGGCTTTATTCATCAGCTGATGCATTCATTTTCACATCTTACGCTGAGAGTTTTGGCTTGCCGCCCTTAGAGGCTATGGCTTGTGGAACACCAGTAGTTATGACTGATAACAAAGGTTCTAGGGATTATGCTGTAAATGGCTACAACGCATTGGTAAGTCAACCCGGTGATGTTAAGTCTTTATCTGACAATTTAATTAAGGTTCTGCAAGATGATAAACTGAGAGAAAAGTTAATTGAGAATGGATTAGAGACCGCAAAAAGATTTACATGGAGTTCTACGGTAAATAACTTTGAAAAAGCACTAAGAGAAGAAATACCGTGAGTTCTTAAAGAAATTAATTGAAGAGTTTTTGATTATCTTTTTCTAAATCTCCTAATAAGCCATACATAATAGCCCTAAAAATCCATTTAGCGCTCTTTCTATACCCAAGAACTTCGCACATGAGGAATAAGTCTCCTATAATCATTTTCCAAAAACTAGGATATATCTTTCCCCTTACCCATAAGTATATATCATTACGTAACATGAGATAATATCTTAGGAAATTGGAGTAATACATATACTGTTTGTAGTTTTCACGATCTTTATCATTCCTATGTAACATGAGCTCTAGAGCTACCAGTAATTTCCCGCATAGCCTCGAATAATATTTTGACCCTTCCCCGGGCTTATGTAAGATCATTCTCTCTCTATAAACTAGAGGTAAATATCCAAATTTTTCAGCCCTATAAGCATATTCAACATCTAACCAATCAAGAAATAAACCCTCTAAGAAAGGTTGTCTTAACGCATAATCTACGTTCAATATCATACCGCTATTGACTATCACCCTAGCTGTGTAAAAGTTAGAGTTTGGAATTATCTTGTCTATCAGAGCGTTGTCTATATTCACACTCAATATTATTGGCAGTGGACCTCCCTTTTCTTTTAGCTCGTTAGCTTCTCTTACAACTTTGCTGGGAGCAAAATTATCAAGAATAGTCGTGTCTTGATCCAAAAACATAATATAATCTTCTCCCAGTTCTTTAGCAACTTCCGCCGCTTTATTATAAGCCTTTCCGAGACCATAATTCTTATCAAAAGGAATAAAGTAGTCTGACAAAAATTGCATCTTATTTAGTGGTTTTCTAGTCGAATGATTATCTACGATAAGAATCTTTACTCTCTCCTCTTTTTCTCTAATTTTCTTTATAATGCCAGCGACAAAGTCCTCTTCAGGATTATAAGTTACGATTGTAATTAACATCACAGATAAAAGTTTAAAGGAAGTTTTAAATATTTCCACTGGAAGCGCCATGATTAAAATTAGCGTAATAGTTCAACAAATTCTGATGATATTATACTCTACTCGAGGAGGATAATTAGGAACAAGAAATTGATAATAATGATGAACAACCTGAGATTACATGGTGAGAGGGTTAGGGAGTTCATGGCGGAGAATAATTTGGAAAGTAAACATAGAGAAAGTAGGTGCTTCGGTTACCAAGGATAATAACTATAAATTGCCATTAATAAGTAGTGATATGATACAAGGGGGGTAATTGTAAACAAATGTTGTAGAGTCTGTAGTATAAATTACACCGCCACGCGTATAATCAAATGCTATTACAAAATCTACAATAGCCAATACAATATATAACAAGTTATCATATTTTAGACGTAATGCGAAAGAATTTATTCTACTCATATCGATATGACCTTTTATCTAGTAATTTTTATTCTTTTCTTCTCAGCTAGTCCATCGATAGTTTGTATATTAAAATTATCTATGAATAAAAAACTTAAGGTACATTAGGTTTATAAAGATTATTGTTAAATAGTAACTACATAACAGTTATGGGACTTTCCCTTAAATATCGCTCTGTAATCAAGGCAAAATCTAATATCTGCTATAACTACAGTTATATCTAAAGATGAGCAAGGTTACAATTGTTATAACTGCTCATAATCGAAAGAAGTATCTTCCTTATGCTATTAATTCCATATTCTCAACACTTAGTGCGAAAGTTATTGAAGATATAGAAATAATTACCGTTAAGAATTTTAAAGATGACAATGTAGATTCTTGGTTAGATCTTCATAATGTAAAGAATATTATCACCAGTGAGGAATCACTAGCTCAGAAGCAAGCTATTGGGATATTCAATGCTCATGGAGATTTAATAGCATTTTTAGAAGACGATGATATGTTTGCTTTAAATAAAATTTATGTTTTGAAAAAGTTACTAAATTATTCGGACTTAGATTTCTTCCACAATCTCTTTATGCCAATTAAAGAAACTACCTACGAGTCCCAGATAGTTCCTTTTAGTGACTATGACATTGAATTTTTTCATGTAGGTAATTTGCGAAATAATAAGATTTTAAAATACATTATTAAGACATATCATCCAGAGATGTATAACAGTTGTACAACGATTTCTAAGGATCTCGCTATGAAATGTATACACGGTTTAAAAAAAGTGGATATTAATACTGAAAGATTTTGGTTTTTGTGTGCTCTGGAAAAAGGTCGACGAATAGCATTGACAAAATCTCCTCTTACACTTTATAGGGTTCATGAACAGTCTTTTTCTCAGCATAACAGCAAGCTTTTTAACGCAAGATTATTAGAACGTTATATACGCTCTTATACTTTTATGCTAAAATATTTTCAAGAAGAAACAGTGAGACGAATTATTGAAGAACAGTATAAATTACACTTAGCACATTACTTAATCTATAATAAAGGTAATAGAATCAGAAAACTTAAATTGGCTCTGTCCTTACTTAGTGGCTCATTAAAGCCTTCCACCATTTACAATGAGTATAGTGTACTTTCTGCTATATCTTTATTATCTTCATTAATGAGTACTTCTTTAGCTAAAAGAATCCTATACCAATAATCTATGCATATTTTACCATGTCTTTATTAAATAGCCCGTCTAATAACCCCTTTATTACTGCTGTAGAGCCTTTAACAAAAATTCCTGCCTTATTCGCAATGTATATGTAGTATAACACGTATAACGGAAGAGAAATAAGGAATGTAATATTACTTAGCTTGCTATCTAAATCTTTATGAAATACAATTTTAGACCTTATCGCGTAATACAATCTCATTTCATTATACCTCTTTACTCCTTCCCTTATATCCACGTCGTGGTACACTCTTGCATAGCCTAAAGTCACGTTCTTGTATCCTAGTTTCTTTATTTTGTATTGTAAATATCCGTCCTCCCCGTTCCAGGGTATTCTCCTCCACGGAATTAAACCGGCTTTCTTTATTGCTTCCTTTCTAAACATGTAACTGTTAGCAAACACATCTACTTCTATCACTTTCCCCTCTAAGCTCCTGCAAGGGAAGCCAGAATATAAGAAAATTGTCCTTCTCATAAACTTAGAGAAGACAGCGCCAGCATACATAACCTTATCTGGAGACAAGTAATAGCAAGTGACTGGAGCTATCGTTCCAACTTCCTCGTGCTTTTCAATATAATTTAAAAGCTTTTCAATTGTATCTCTTTCTACTACATTATCGTCGTCTACGAAGAATATGTAATTCCCTTCAGAAGCTTCTACAGCGTCATTTCTGGACTTAGCCACTAATGTAGGTTTCTCATGTTTAATGTATTTTACGTAAGGGAATTCATTTTTTATCATTCCCTCAGTACCGTCAGTAGAAGCGTCGTCCACAACTATAACTTCAAAATCCTTAAAGGTAGATTCTTTAAGTGAGTTTAATAGCCTTCTGAGTTTTTCCTTCCTATTGTACGTGGGAATTGCAACACTTACTCTTACCATCAACTTTACATGGAATTCTAGTTTAATATAGTTTATCACGTATGTTAAAGATATTATTTTATCGCATATATAAACCCTAAGTTCTTTAGGGTGTGCTCAACATTTACTTTATAACCGTTTTTATTCAAGCTGCTTATTATATTCTGATAATCATTATCCCATTCTATAAGCAGTTCACTAATTTCCTTAATGTAAGGGGCAATTATTCTCTCACACCCATCGCAATCTATTTTAGCTACATCAAAAGGCCCGTAAAGATAAACCAATTTCGGCCAACTTATAATATTATTACTGTCTTCCACTCCAACACCTTTATCTACTATGGTAACGTTGTTAATTCCGTTAATTTTTAGGTTATCTCTCATTAGTTCAACTTTTCTTTTATCTATCTCTACTGCTACTATTTCCTTTGCACCTGCGATAGAAAAGTAAATTGGGGAATCACCAATACCGGCTCCTATATCTAAGACTCTTTTACCTTTAACGTTAATCCTCCAATAATCTGAGAAAGAATCTCCTGGGTCACTTAATTTCCAACCCTTCAGATAAATTTCCCTTCCTTTAAATTGAAATTTCACACTGTCTTCATTGAGCTCAGTGATCCTTAGTCCGGCTAACAAAACTACTTCATTAGGTTTTAAATATAAGACTTGTCCATTTCTTAATTTACATTTTATTTTCTCTCTATGAAAATAAATGTCGAGCATTACTGAATGCCAGTTTGCGAAAGTTATACTATACTGTCTTATTAATTCAAGTAGCCGTTTAGGCGGGATATACTCCATATTCTCTAATATAAGTTTTTAATTATTAAACTTCTGGTAAAAGACACAATATAGGAGTTCTACGAGTAGCATTATATTAGGTTAAAGTAGCTTGACATATACTAAAAGTATTAAGACTAAAACAGCGGTTATTAGATTTTGCCTTGACTTCAAGGCTACACTTAACGAGAAATCTCATAACTGCTGACTAAAAGAAGAAGTTTAGGATTGTAAAACAAGGAGGCAATCTTAGATATACGTTGCAGTGATTATCCAATTACAAAGTTGGGGGGCTGTTTAGTACTGAGTAATAAACTAACGCAAATACAAACTAAAACCAGATAAATAAGTAAGTTGAATCGGCCGATAATAATAATGAACCGAACTCCGAGCTTCTAAATAAGGCTGATAGAGTGAGAATAATCGTGTAAGATCAAGATGCCAAGAATTTCTCACAAATAAATATGAATTTCAGTCTTCTTGCTTTTAGCCACTTATTCTCAACTAAGTTTATTTTTTCTAAACTTTTACGGTCTTAAAATATCCTTAACTTAGTGAGTTGGAGTGAATTTAGGACTTTCTTTATACACAACCCTCAATAAAGGTATATCACTCGTTATTCGGTAGAAAGTACACTTCAGTTTGTGGCTACTACAACAAAAGTCATGGATAAAACTAAGTTTAATCTTGAGAGCTTAAGACCTAAATCCTAACTCCTTTAAGCTTTTGGACTTAACGTCCTCGATAATAGATTTGATACCG
>NZ_JBBHKR010000004.1:0-6212 GCF_037389425.1 Stygiolobus sp. CP850M | reverse complement strand
TTATTTGTTGTCTAAGCTAACTGGAAAAGACTTGATAAGTTATCCCTTTTATTCTAATCCAATGAGATATTATATAATGCTAAGGAATAATATATATCTACTAACTCGCCGCAAGGTCGAGATAACTTATTCCAAGTACTTACCCTTCTTTGTATTATATTTGTACGAGAGTTTAGGGTTAAAAGAGACGTTAAAATATGTTTTAAGAGCAATAAACTGTGGAATTTTTGGCGACTTAGATAACGACAACAAAAGAATATTTAATTTGAAGTAGAGGTAATTGGCATGGCAGTAGAGGTAGTATTCTTTAATATACCTCATTTAAGTGTGGGAAGAGGAGGAGAGGTATGGGAATCTCAAGTTATTGAATACTTAAATAGAAGTAGTGAATTCAAGGCAAAGCTTATAACCACAAATTGTTGTCACATAAAAGACGTAGTAACAAGTTTCGAATATAAAGTTATACCCTTAAAAAAATATTTTGGTCTACATTTATTTAACTATAACGATATAAAAAATGATCTTGAAGAAGCTGAGATAGTTTATTATTTCAATTCATTTATTGGTAGTCAATTGCCTATTCTTAAGAATATCAAGAATATTAACAAAATCATATTTGGTTATCATGCCAAGAACGATTGGAACTATATTCAACGCGTTTATTATAGTCTTCTTAACTATAAAATAAGAAATATTGGTTATCACCACGTACTTACAAGATTTTATTACGAAATACTCATAAAGAGAGGATTCAATAACGTGTTCATAATACCTAATTTCGTAGATTTAAGTGAGTTCAAAAGAGTTGAAAAAGACAAAAATTTAATAGTAGCGCCTGGTGCAGTAACCAGGGAAAAAGGTATAAACACGTTATTAAATATTGCCAAAGTAAAAAAGGATCTGACTATATATATTACTGGAAATGAACCTTCTATGAAGTTGCCTAAAAATTTGAAATATCTAGGCAAGTTAAACAGAGAAGAATATACTAAACTCTTGGCAAAATCTTCAATTTGCATCTTACCTACATACGGGGAACAGTTTCCGATAACATTTCTGGAATGTCTGGCGTCAGGTAATTTGGTACTAGCAAGAGATTTACCAGTTCTAAGAGAGATTTCTGGAGGTATAGAAAGTGTTGATTTTGCTTCTAGTGATAATGAATTTATTATAAAACTTGAGTATCTTATGAACATATCAGATAATATGTATAAGTTCGACACTCTTTCAAATAAATCTATAGAGAGAGCTAAATTATTTGATAAAAATATAATTTTAGAAAAGTTTAAAAATAAATTGCTCGAAATCGCTAAAGAATAACATAATGTCGTCACTGGACTAGAAATTACGTTACTAAAGTTAATTCGAATAAAAACTGTAAACTAACTAACATTTTTAGCGTAATTAATCGTCTATAGCTTAATGTTAATACTGTGAAGAATAATAACTATAGAGCAGATTTTGTAATCGCTTCAAAAATAGGCCAAAGTGCGTAATTTTTATCGAATTTATAAGCAGACTAACTCAGTCTGCTTACCGAAAATCTTATCAACTCAACTAGGTATTAACGCAATAGTTAATAATGGAAGAGAATATAAAGTTTAAAGTACTCTTAATAATAGTTAAAATGGATGTTAATAAAATTTCCGTAATAATTACAGCACATAATAGGAAAAAATATATTCTAGAAGCTTTAAGCTCAGTTATAAATAATAATCTACCGAAAGATAAATTAGAAATAATAATAGTAAAAAATTATATAGATAGCGTTATAGATCCTGAAATTGAGAGGCTTTCTAAACAATACAATATAATTTCAATAATAGAGAATGATTTTAGATTAGGGGCGAAAATATCTAAAGGAGTTAAAAGCAGTTCGGGTGACGTTATAACTTTTCTTGAGGATGACGACATATATCTGCCCGCTAGGCTTTCTAATATTTTTCAGATATTTGAAAAAGATAGCAATATAATTTTTTATCATAATATGTTTGAAATTGTTGGCAATAAAAAAATAAATGAGATTGTTTCTGACTATAGGCATAATATAATATTTGCTTGTAATGATAAGCGAAAAATATGGAAGCAAATAGCTAAGACAGAAGCTAAGTTTAATCTTTCATCAATGGCGATAAGAGCTAGTGTATTAAGATCATGGATGGATTTAATTTCTAGAATTAATCTTGCAGTAGATAATACGTTATTTTACATTTCATTAACCGAAAAGGGATGCCTAATGATAGATCCTAGAATATTTACTAAGTTTAGAGTATCTGACAAAAAAGATTATACTAAAAACGAGAAAGAGCTCTATCCTTTTGTGCAATTTATGACCGAGAAATTCTACGAAGACTTCATTTTATTACATTCTGTATTCAGAGATAGTTATTTCGATTACAGCCTAAGAGAAGGTTTATTATTTTGGTATTTAAAACATAAAATTCTCTCTGAAGAGAATAGTACAAACTATGATATACATATTACAAGATTTTTAGATTTAATCCTTAGAAATAGGTTGCTTATAATATTATATTTTGTATCTTTATTACCTTATAGTATAAGAAAACATTTTATAAATAGATATTTTATTCGATGATATATACATTTAATTATTTAATAAGCACTTAAAGTTGAAATTTAAACATTATCAACTAACATCATTTATATATTAGCTTCAAATAGACCTTATATAGAAGGTGGTAAGTAATGGCGAGAGAATTATTTTATAAATTATCTTATTTTTTTCTTATTTTAAGCAATAAATATGGATTTACAAATAATTTACACTTCTTAATTAAGAAGGGTAAGATAAGGTTTCCAAGTGGTCTTAGTATTAAAGTAAATAAAGAGAACTTTAGGGATATACTATCTCTTTATCTTTTCTCTATTAAATACGGCGTGGAAATAGGAAATGACTGGAAAATAGATGAAAATAACTATACAATAACTACACCAGATGGAATAAAATTTTCGCTTAAGGGATTTGATCATATAATATTTGCGGAAACGTTTCTGTATGATACTCATTTTATAGATTATAATTTAGAAGGTAAAAACGTAATACATGCTGGAGCATATGTGGGCGAGACTGCATTATATTATGCTAAAAAAGGTGCTTACGTATACGCTTTTGAACCTCAGCTAGACTGTTATAATATAGCTATGCAAAATCTTAGATTAAACCCAGAATTATCTAGTCGAATAGTATTAAAAAATTGGGCCATAGGAGAAGATGGTGAAATAGAATTCCCTAATACAAAATGTTTTGGAGGTATATCAGCTTATGATAATTACAAGGAGAAGGTAAAGGTAAGAAGTGTAAGCATTTCTACGATTTTAGATGAGTTTAACATTGCCAATCCAGATATATTAGATTTAGATATAAAAGGGGCGGAATTCCAAGTTATTAACGATAAAGCTATACAGAAATTTCAGATTGTTAGAATAGAATATCTTACAGTAATCAACGGTAAGAGGATTGGGGATTTAAATTATTTGATTGAGAAACTTAAAGCTTATGGATTTACCAAAACTAGAATTTATAAGCATAATGAGTTGCCGTTTAATATTTCAGTTAATGGTACAATTCTTGCATCAAAATAAAATTAATTATTGTTTATATTTATTGAGAAAACCCTAAATCACTAAATTTCGTATATTAGAATTATATTTAATAATATAAAATAAATTCTATTATTCTATTAATTGAAAGTCGATAATCTGAAAGATATACTGTCTACGTAGTTATCTCCTATAAATATCTAAAATTCTAAGATATCAGGTATATTAAGGAGTTATTATAAAAACATAATTTAACGGGAATGATAAACAGAAATGCTCTTAGATTAATTTTTTTATGATAAGTAATGGACGAATCATTTAGGGATTTTTACTTAAGGGAGCGTAGAGTTTACGAGGGTACATTAGAAGAAGAACTAGGAAAACGTAATAGAAAATAAGAGGATGTTATATTATATAATGAGAGAATTAAAATTGTTGTTTCCAAGGATATTAATAATGTCCTAGACGTAGGAGGAGAATTGGAGCCGCCTTGTATTCTATAAGCCAATATGTGAAGATAATAACGCTTATAGTGGGGATTTATATATACCCCCTGAATATATACAAAAAGTTTTACATAATATAAAATTTGTAAATGCTACTGTATATGATTTAAGCTAAATACTCAATAAGAATTTTTTGATGTTGTATTGCTAATAGACGTAATAGAACATTTATTTGATACGGATAAAGCAATAGCCGAAATAAGGAAGGCTTTAAGGAAGGATGGCTTCTTAGTAATATCTACTCCTAATCTTTCCTCGTTTGCAAATAGACTATTATTACTTTTTGGGTATCAACCTCTTGGTACAGAAGTATCTACCAATAAACACTATGGGAGACCAAAGAAATACAATTTAAGAGAAGGTGTTGCTGGTCATATAAGGGTGTTTAGTTATAAAGCGTTACTTGAGTTCTTTAAAGATAATGGATTTGAAGTCTTAAAAGCATATACTGTAATAAATAATGGCCTAAAGAGTATAGCCTATTACACCATATAGAAAAATTCCTTATAACCATTAGTAAATCATTAGGATCAAGAATATTGGTTATAGGAAAGAAAGTATAATCAAGTTTGAAAATCAGCAACATGTTTGGCAGTAAGTAAAAATTTAAGGAAAATTGACGGACCGAAATAAGCCTTCTACCATTAAAAGCTAAAATAGGCTCAGATATACCTATTTTTCTCGACGTTAAAGAGCCCATCAACAATACCCTGCACTACTGCCTTAACTCCTCTTATACCTCTTCCTGCTTTGTTTGCGACGTATATCCAATACGTTAAATAGATTGGAAGAGACATGAAGAAAGTCGCCTTTTTGGGTAAAGGATCGAGATCTCTGTGAAAAACTATTTTTGATTTAATTGCATAATACAATCTCATCTCATTATACCTTCTAACCCCCTCCTTCATATCCACGTCATGATAAACCCTTGCAGAGCCTAAAGTCACGTTCTTGTATCCTAGTTTCTTTATCTTATATTGTAAATACCCATCCTCCCCGTTCCAAGGTATTCTCCTCCACGGAATTAAACCGGCTTTCTTTATTGCTTCCTTTCTAAACATGTAACTGTTAGCAAACACATCTACTTCTATCACTTTCCCCTCTAAGCTCTTGCAAGGGAAGCCAGAATATAAGGAAATTGTCCTTCTCATAAACTTAGAGAAGACTGCGCCAGCATACATAACCTTATCTGGAGACGAGTAATAGCAAGTGACTGGGGCTATCGTTCCGATTTCCTCATGCTTTTCAATATAATTTAAAAGCTTTTCAATTGTATCTCTTTCTACTATATTATCGTCGTCTATAAAGAATATATAATCCCCTTCTGATGCTTCTATAGCATCATTTCTGGATTTAGCCACTAACGTAGGTTTCTCATGTTTAATGTATTTTACGTAAGGGAATTCATTTTTTATCATTACCTCAGTACCGTCAGTAGAAGCGTCGTCCACAACTATAACTTCAAAATCCTTAAAAGTAGATTCTTTAAGTGAGTTTAATAGCCTTCTGAGTTTTTCCTTCCTATTGTACGTGGGAATTGCAACACTTACTTTTACCATCAACTTCACATGGAATCTTAGTTTAATATAGTTTATCACGTACGTTAAAGATAATATCTTATCGCATATATAAATCCTAAGTTCTTTAACGTACGTTCAACCTTAGCTTTGTACCCATTTCTGTGTAAGTTACTAACTAAATCTGTATATTCGTTATCCCATTCTACAAATACATCTGGAATTTCCTTTTATATAAGGAGTTATAACTCTTTCATGGTCGTCACAATCAATTGTTGCCGTATCAAAGGAACCATAAGTTTTAGTTAAACTTTCCCAACTTATTGTATTTTCGTCATCCTTTGCTCCAACACCTTTATATACAATAATTACAATATTAATGCCGTTTATCTTTAAATCCTCGCATAATTTTAACTTTCCTTTTATTTATTTCTACTGCTACATTTTCTTTAGCACCTGCTAGTGAGAAGTAAATTAGGGAATCACCAATACCAGCTTTTATATCTAGCACTATTTTTCTTAACATCAGCAGTTATGGGAATCTTAGGGAGGTAATACCAAGAAGTCGGTATTAGCGAGAAGTTTTTAATTTTAGACGTCTTCATACTGAAAAGATGTCAAACGGAAA
>NZ_JBBHKR010000003.1:0-4754 GCF_037389425.1 Stygiolobus sp. CP850M | reverse complement strand
ATAACGAAGTATATAGGTGCTGTTGAGTAATATACGGTGAAAAGACCATTACTCACGTTCTGGTAAATACAATCATAATAGTCTGGTGGTAAATTTACTACATAATACGGCTCTATATAACTTAGACTGTTTAATGAAATAAAAATGGAAAAAAAGGTAGATAACACTAGTATTAGTACTATTAACCTTCTCATAAAAACAATTTAATTTTCAACCCTTATAAACTTGTCTAACGTTGAAGAGTATATTTTCAAACCTAGGCAGTTTTTAATAATTTAACGTAAAAGTCTAATCAATGTTTAAGATTTCGGAATAGACATCATAAAAAATTCTGAAGAATTGACTGTAAAAATGGAAAAAGAAAATAATTTTAGTAAACTAAATAAATTACATGAACGAAATTTTGACTTTAATACACAATAAAAGTTCGAATTTCTTATTCATACCGTGATATGTCTGTGATAATAATTCTTAGACTGGTCATTAAAATACGTAAAAAATGGTGGTAGCTCATAACATTAACTAAGAGATACTTTTTAACATTCAAATAATAGAAAGAAAAAGAAAATAGCAGATTTACTCTTACTAGAAATTAACACATGTTATTTCTCTGTCTTACCCCTAATCTTTCCATACAAATATTAAGGTTTACAATACGTTATTTCGCTTAATTATGACGATGTTTAAGGTTATCAGCAGCTCGTCACATTGTATAAGCGTTACTTGTTTATAGTTCTTTTGCTAAGAAAGATTCTGCAGATTTTTGTTTAAAAGCAAAAAATAAGGGAAATGTTAAAGAAGCTAGTTAATAATCAAGGATTGGAGTATATTACATTAGTTTCCACTAAATACTGATAATTAAATGCATTTTGTAGAAATAAATAAGTTTTAACTTATCTCAACCAATTAGCAAAAATAAAATGTTAATTTTATTGATCATATCATCATTATAAAATTCATTCTTTAAACCTTCCTATGGAAGAGAATCTGAAAAAAGATTTAAATATTCTCGGAACTATACTATTTCATGAAAAGCGATACTGACATAGAGAAAATTTCGAATATAGTGCTAGATATCTTAGGTAAAGAAGAGTTAATATATTTAATACCTAGAATAGATCCAACTACATCTACAATAAATACTAAGCCACCTTTCATAGAATAAATTCTATTACGGGAGTAATAATGATTTACCTAATTGATGATTTTTCTAATTCTATGCTGAATGATTTCGCCTTGATAGCTATAAAATTTGAGGATCTTTTAAAATATTATAATGAGTTAGAAAATATATTACAAAACAATAGAATATTTGGATTATATATATTATATGACTCAAATGATATTATTGAATTTAATGATATTAAGTCTTTAAATAACATATTATTAAAAATATCAAAAATAAAAATCTTTAGAGGATTCAAAATTGAATTTGTCTTTATGATTTCTAAGAAATACGATATTGAAGCCATTAAAAGAATCGTGTCTTTATCCAATCCAAGACTGTTTAATTACGCTTACTTTATAATTGATCTGAAATCAGTTGAGGAGTCTGACTTAGAAAAGCTTCTCGCATCAGATGTATTAAATAATAACATATCTGAAATTATTCTAGTAGATGATAAAAATTATTGGCCAGATAAAAATTTTAGATTATTGAAAAGGATTTCGGATGACCTATATTTAGTATACAAGAACCCATTTTATGAAGAATTTAAGGGCAAACTAACTGATATAATCTCATTAGAAGCTGCTAAAAAGATCTATCAATTATATGAAACAGTAGGTCTTAACAACAGTTTTAGATATTGGCATTTTAAAGGAATAGTAATAGAGTTTACTTACAAATGCAATTTCTTATGTGATCATTGTTATGTAAGTTCCTCTCCAAAAAGGAATGATAAACTAGAGCTTAGTAAAGTTAAACAAATTCTTGAGGAATCTCTAAGCTTATCATTTATAGATAAGAAAATTCACATAGCTGGCGGTGAGCCAACGTTATTTTGGGATGAACTAACAGAATTAATTAAGTTTTCTAAGTCTCTAGGATACTTCGTAAGTTTGGTTACTAACGGTAATTGGGCTCTAAATGAGAATAAAGTAAAAGAGATGAAGGAGTTAAAAGTTGATGAGATCGAGTTAAGTCTGACACCATATCATTTAAAATTCTGGAGTAAAGAAAATATTCTAAAAATTTTACATAACTTTAGAAAATATAATGTAAATTTCTTTATAAGATATCTTACAAGCAAGTCTTATACCATATATGATTTATATAAACTTCTAGGCAATGAATTACTAGGAGTGACCATAATATCATCGCCAGTACTAAGATTAGGTAGGGCGTTATCAAATATTAATAGAGAAGAATTTTATGGAGAGTATAATCTACCAAGTGGTGCTTGTTTTGACTCCTTAAATTTAACGATAACTCCTAATGGAATTTATCCATGTTGTAATGGTACTGAAATAACTAAATACGGTAAGTTAGGAAATCTGGACGAACAATTAATATCACTTTTAAACAGAAATTATTTCCTAAGGCTGCTCACATTAATGGGACCATCAAGGTTGTTAAAGGAATTAAAGTTAGATAAAAAATACTCAGGTAAAAAATATATAAATATCTGTGAATTGTGTAATGAGATACTAAATGATGACGAAATTTATAATAAATCGCTAGAATTCATTAAGGGAAAGTTAAGATGATTACGGTCAGAGATGTGGTTAAATATCTAGAGGGAAGAGTAATTAATGAAGACGTGACTTTTTCTTTTGACCGAGGGATATTAGTGATTCTTGGTCCTAACGGAGCTGGCAAAACTACATTATTAAGGCAAATATATGGCGATTTAAAACCTGATAAGGGCGAGATCTTAATTGATGCTTTCAAGCCTAACGAAAGAGCAGCTAAGAAATTACTAGGGGTGATGCCCCAAGACAGTGAGCCTATATTCAACCTTACTGTTTACGACCATATAAAATTGTTCGGGAAAATTAGGGGTGTTAGAAGTACAGACGAAGAGATAATGAAATTAATAAAGGAATTCGGTCTTAGCCCAAACGAGAGAGTAAATAAACTATCAGGGGGTCAAAAGAGGAAAGTAATGCTTGCCTCAGTTTTAATCTTAGAACCTAAATACTTAATATTAGACGAACCTACCGTCGGTCTTGATTTAGATTCTAGAAAATTAATCCACGAAATGTTAAGGGACCTAGGTAGAGAGGGAAAGGGTATAATATTAACTACCCATTATTTAGAAGAGGCTGAGATACTAGCGCATAGAGTAATTCTGTTCAATCGAAAAGTCCTGTTCGACGGCTCTAAAGAAGACTTAGTGAGGAAAGTGTTTAATGACGATATATACGTAGTGAAAATCGGAAATGAAAAGCACTTTATAAAGAAAGGAGAAATTACCAAGTTTATTTCCTCCAATAAAGACAACATTGAAATAAGGAAACCTACACTGGAGGAACTGTATTATGAGTTTTTCAGAAAGAATAACTGAGTTTAGCGCACTGGTAGAACTTTTTATTAAAAGACAAGGAAGAATAAGGAACATAGTCACCATAATATTCTATGACGTAATATACCCTTTAGGCCTATATTTTAGCTTATCAAAGTTAGTAAACTCTCAAGACTTTTACTTGTTCTTGTCAGGGCTATTAGTGTTATTTACCACGACATACGTAATTAGTTCCGTTACAGCTTGGTTAGGTATGGATAAGGCTTACAACTATTACCCGATAATACGATCTTTAGGACCATCAATAATTGAATACAGCTTAGCACTAATAACAGTGGTAGTGCTAACTACTATGCCAGGTGTAATAATGATTACACTCTTCTCATCTACACATTTTTTAACAATCCTCCTAATATTACTCGTAATTATTACAGCTTCACTTATATCCGGGTTCGTCTCAGCCTTAGTCGTCGCTACCGTGAGTGAATATACAATAGCGACGACTTTTTCCACAGTCTTCTCATATGTAATCTCGATCTTCCCACCTATATTTTATCCAGCTTCGCTACTACCATCACCTTGGGGTACAATATTAAGTTATATTTACACTGCCGATACGGCCAATGTAATTAAAGCTTTACTTGAAGGAAACCTATCGTTATTTCTCCAATACTATTACACACTGGTAGTATACTTACTTGTGTTAATTATGGTGTTCCTAGTTTATTTGAACAAAAGGAATTAATGTAAGAAGACGCTTATTATTCGAGTTATCTTTCTTGAACTTTAATGTGGGAAAATGGCTCGTAAAATTTTCTTAAATGGAAAACTGTTTTATATTAGAAATAGTCCTATAACTTTAACTCTGAAGTTTAGATGTAAAGACCGTTCATATTAAGGAATCACAAATAATGTTACAAGAATTTTTAATAGAAATTGACATTATTAAACAGAAAAATACTTTAAAAGTATAATAAGAGGTTCTTATAATGGAAGTTATCGATCAGGAGAAAATTTCAAAAAGTTATGCTGGACTAGAGTCTTCAACGACTTTACACTCAATTTAGACGAAAATTTAATCTACGGTATCATAGCTCCTAATGGTTAAGGGAAGACCACATTATTGAAAATAAAAACTCGAACCGATGGCGAGAATGATGGGAGAGCCCTTATAGGGTTTTTAGGAGTAGCTACACCTTCTCCATTAGTTCTAATAACCTCTCACCATGTTTATACCAAGAATACTCTTTTGCCGTTTCCCAAGCTGAATAGATCATCTTCCTTCTT
>NZ_JBBHKR010000002.1:0-3862 GCF_037389425.1 Stygiolobus sp. CP850M | reverse complement strand
CTTACCACAATCCCTACACAAATACTTCTGCCTACCCAAAGGCCTACCACACTTAACAACGTGATGACTACCACAAGAGGGACAAGAAACGTCTTGCCTAAATACAGGCTTCCTACCCGTATGTAATACTCGTTATACAAATATAAATAACTTAACGACGACACTATCTCCACACTCAACTCGTATTTAATATATTTAAAAATACATCCATATCTTCTACTTCATTAATATAGGTCTCGTCAAATAACCTCCCATTATTTCTTAAAATGTAAAATGGACTTATGATTAGAAATTCTCCGAAGAAAGCAATTTTTACGCATATTAATGGTCTACAAATTAGATCGAAAAAATTTCTATATTGATAAAAATAAAATTTTGAATTTTTTTAGAATAGCAAATTTTCATTTATATTTTGGTAAAAATAATAAATTTGATGAGAAAGTAAATTTACATAATTTGAATACATGTGACCCTCCGGCGCCTACAACTGAATTAACCTTCTTATTGTCTATATTTAGAGCTTTAAATATAATTTTATTATATCATCTCTAATAATTACATCATTATTATAAATAAATATCTTTCTTGGATTGTATTTTAATGCTATCGCCATACCCTTATCAACACTTCTTGCATAATTAAGATATTTACCCTTACTCTCGACTAATATTGCATGAAAATTTTTAATAGACTCCAGTAGATTTACTGTTAGTTTGTCTTTAATATCTGGCGTAGGAACTATAAATACTATTTCTGAGTCTCCTTCTTTTTCAACTATGTTTATTTCAGCTGAAGGTCTAGATCTAGACCATTTAATTAAATTGCAGCGTCATTAAAACAATAATAGAATTTTACAATGTCATTAATATTATCACTGAAATAGAGTCTATCTGGATCTTCTTTGCAAGTCATTTGCATCAAAAAATCTGGTAACAAAACGATACTTAAAAACATTGTTCTTCATTAGAATTAATACTACAGCTATGATTATTAATATATAAAAGTAAATGATATTTATATATTGCAAAATATTTTTCACATTATAATTAATTATGATAGTAGAAGAATTTGTCATTATAATAAACGACTCATTCGAATAACCAGGTACTATTTTATCGTAATTATTTATATACTCATTTATTCCAGATTGATAATTTTCTCGTATTAGAACAGGTATAAGTGAATTATAATCTTCTTTAGCTATTTTTATAACGATCACGCTGGGATTTTCATTCTCTACTTCTAGTCTGGGAACGTTATTTAGCTTTATAACTGTAATATCGCTAGAATTATATAATATTGTATAATTCTGTAAGGACTCAGTGATTTCTTTTTCATAACTAGAGCTTACCAAAGCAGCTGAGGAGTAATTAACAAAACTTAAGTTTAAGGCAGAAAGGAATATATGAAATTCAGAAACATTATAATTAGGAGTTTCTGGAATCCATAAAGGTTTAGAAATATTTACAAAAATAATATATTTAGGGATAACTGCTACAGTTTCGGATGAGAAATTATATACCAATATTTGTGAATTATTATAAATAATTGAGGAGGAAGGAAGTGTGCTAGTTAGCTTTTCTATCTCCACTTTATTTATATAATTAGTAGGGAAGAAGTATTTTGGGATAAAATTTTTGGTAATAACGATATAGTTTATTCCTAATAATCTTGCGGCATTTAAAAATGGTTGATAAGAAGATAAATTAAACGACGGATAAATAGTAATAAACCATTCTAATGAATAACAGTTATATGGGAAATACGACGCATATACATCCCCATTAAATAAAGTTTGCCAAAATCCTGCTCCTACGTACGTATTATTAGAAGAAAAATTGTATGCAACATAAACTCCACTTGCGGGAAAAACTAAGATTCGTGGATTCTTATCTGGACCATCATTTATGATGTTTGACATATCCCATAAGTAATTGGGCGGATCCCATGCATAACTTGTATGGGTAGCGAAATTTGTTAACACTTGACCATTATAATAAGGATAAGTTTGTGTAAAGAGAATTAGCAATAATAAAACTACTGATATTATTCTGAGTAGCTTGTTTTTGATAGAGATTAGTCCGTTTCCTAATGCTATGGATAGAGAAACAAATGTCAAATATGTAAAAGAAAGCCATGGAATATCTAAACTCCATAAATAGGGAATGTGTAAATATAAACTAATGTATGATGGGAAGAGATAAGGGGCTGCTAACCAAGCTGATAGTAAAAGAAAAGTCATTAAACTAATATAATAGATTTTAGGTATATTTCTATCTTGACTAATAGGTGGTAATACTAGTAACGTTACAAATAAACCACTAATGAAAATATAGTAATAGGGAAATAGGGAAATAATATTAGAAGGTAAATATGTTAAAGTTAGTACATTAAAAATTGAGCCATTAAATGACTGCACGTAGAATTTTAACGCACCCACATAATATTTCCCTCCTACGTGGGAAGAAAAATAACTCACTGCACCGTAATAAGAAGGAAGCAATGATATGATATTCAGTGAAACTAGAATTATCACACTAACTACTAGAAGAATCAGCCTTCTCTTTCTCTTAAGATTTGATGAGAATAATAGCCCTATAAAAAATATCCCAATAGTCACATAAGTTGTAAGCACTAAAGTTAATACGAATCCTATAAAAATTATAAGTAGTAATGAGGCTGCAAGTATTTCCAGAAATTTTATTATTAGGCTATCCTTGTCCATTGTTATTGAATCTATAAAATAAATTATCCATGGGAATATTGCATGAATGGGTATAAATGTACTAGGTAGTAGGAGAAGTTCAAAATAGAGATTTAGTCCAGAATTTAGAAATATCTCCGCTCCTATTGTCACAATAAATGAAAATACGGTAATATTAATATTATATCTTTGTATATTTATATATATCAATAGAGATAGTGCAGAGTTACCTATGAATGTGGTTACTAAAAAACTTACCATTTCCCCATATTTATTGAAAAAAGGAAAATAAAATAAACCATTTATTATTAATATAATATTATTTCCAATTGATCCGCCATTAACATTAGTAAAGAAGGGCTGATAATTGTAAAAATAGGACATGCTAAGCGGAAACACGTTGTCTCCTACACTGTAAAAAACATATTTATGGAATAAAATAAGTTCAGTTATGAATGCGGAAAATGTACTTGACAGAAGAACGAAATAATACTTATTGTGAATCAGCCTATACACACTGTTAATGTTCATTTTTCTACCCTTAACTTTTTAAGTAGATCTAATAAATTTTATTGTCAGATACGTTGTCTATCTCGGTATGCATAGTTACATATAATCCTGATACTGAAATAGTATTCAAGATTATTCATATCCTAAAAAACGCTCGTCTCCCCATAATTCTAATTGATAATAACTCCTCTAATAAAAACTTTTTAAGCTTATTACAGAACGTGAACACTATAATACCTTTAGAAAACAATGTTGGTTTAGGTAAAGCATATAATATCTGCTGTAAAGTTTCTAAAGAATTAGGGGCAGAATGGGTATTGTTTCTTGATCAAGATTCATTACCCTTAGAACCTTTTAGTGTTAATGAGGTTATAGAAAAGTTAAAAAGTGATGCTCTACTTTATTATAATACAGCAATAGTTTCAATTAATAGCG
This sequence comes from Stygiolobus sp. CP850M, assembly GCF_037389425.1. Classification (NCBI taxonomy): domain Archaea; kingdom Thermoproteati; phylum Thermoproteota; class Thermoprotei; order Sulfolobales; family Sulfolobaceae; genus Stygiolobus; species Stygiolobus sp. CP850M. The sequence goes on along the minus strand of NZ_JBBHKR010000002.1, from coordinate 213 downwards.
ATACTGCAACTAAAACCACTAGTATCAATGAGGATTTCTATTTAGCTAAGTATATAGTAGGAAGTGGTATGATTGTTAAAAATAGTGTTTGTGAGAAATATAAGTTTCTTGAAAATTTATTTCTATATAGTATAGACATAGAATATGCCACTAGATTACGACGAGCTGGATATTACATACTTGCCTACAAAAAACAAATGCTTGAGTACAGGG
>NZ_JBBHKR010000001.1:0-2567 GCF_037389425.1 Stygiolobus sp. CP850M | reverse complement strand
ACATAACATGTTGAAGAATTTTGAATAATTATAAATAAAGAATTTAGAATAGAATTTTTTAAGAATATTCAATTTTTCTTTATATTTTGTGAAAATCAATATATTTGATAAGAAGGTGAATTTACACAGAGTGAATAATTCGGGTCCTCCTGCACCTATTAATGCACTAACCTTTTTATTATCAATCTCTATGAGTTCTGAATACAATTTCCTAATATTATCTTCAATGACTATATCGTTATTAGATACAATTATCCATTTAGGGTTATATTTAAGGGCTATGGAAACCCCTTTATTTACACTTCTAGCGTAGTTAAAGTATTTGCCTTTGCTCTCGACTAGTATTGTATGAAAATTTTTAATTGAATTCAATAAGCTTAATGTTAATTTATCTTTAACGTCCGGAGTAGGTATTATGAACACGATATCTGAGTTCCCCCCAATTTCAATGACGTTAATATCAGCGGAAGGCCTGGTTCTGGACCATTTGATCAACTCTTCGACTTCGTCAAAACAGTAATAGAATCGTATTATGTCATTAATGTCATTACTAGTATAAAGATTGTCCATGTCTTCCTTGCAGTTTACTTGCATCAAGATATTTAACATCTAACTAATCTTAAATCTTATTTTAATAACACTATAAGCACCTCGCACTTACTTTATTCCAACTATCATTAACAGTTCCTGAAAGTTGTCATATTTTAAGAAGTTAAATAGTTCTAACCTAATTGGAGTCATAAACTATCTTAAACATTTCCTCTACCTTCGGTAATATTATTTCAGAATCAAAATTCATGGCAATCATTCTCGCTTCTTTACATATTTCTTCATATCTTTTCGGGTTATTTTTCCATATTTTATAATATTTAAGAATACCATTAAGGTAGTCTTTTACATTATTCAACTCAGCGTAATAAGTAACCTCAGTGTCACCGAAGGCACTCTTAATATCTGGTAAGTTACTAACTACCGCTGGGTTTCCTATGGCTAAATTCTCCAATATACTAAAAGAAAAAGCTTCGATCTTAGTAGGCAAAAACAGAAGATTTCCATTTCTGATTACTTTTATATAATCGTCTTCTTTAAGAAGACCTAAGTATTTAACATTGTCAGGGAAGTTTAACTGATGATATTTATGCCCAGCTACATAGAACTCGATATCTTTATAACTTTTCAGGACGTTCGCAACTTTGAACAATATATCCACACCTTTTTCCTTAGTAACTACACCTGGAGAGAGTATCCTAAATTTATCTGCAATTTCGGTCTTCGGCCTATACTTTTTAAGATCTATGAAATTTGGTATAACAAAAATTTTGTTAAATCCTTTTCTTTTATACAGATCAGCTCTATATTGTGTTAAAAAATGATGATATACGTTCTTTATTTTCTTATCTTTTTCTAAAATTCTATAATATATCCGTTGAAGAAAACTATTTATCATTCCATGATGTCCAAAAACAACTCTGTTAGAATGTTTTAATATTTCACGTTGAGTTCCAGCCCAATGATAAAAAGAATAAATTAAATCAGAATCCATTAAATATTCTTTTATTTGCCTAATATCATTTAACAAAAAAGTCCTTTTCTTAAATTTTATTGTAACATAGTTAAATTCTAGGTCTTTGAGATCATAAAGTTTTCTATAGTCTGTTGTAATAACAGTAATTTTATGACTAGACGATAAATAAGAAGCAACTTCCTTAATCCACTTTTCTCCTCCCCTACTATACGATAAGTGTGGTAAATTGAAGAATACGATATTCACAAGCATACTAGTCTATGTATGCTTTAATAAGTCTTTGGAGACGAAAAACATCGACCGATTAAGAATAAAGACCGTTAAAAATTCTATAACCAATTTTTCAGACAGAATTCGCGTCATCAGCATTATTTATCTGCGTTGTTTTAGTTTAGCATTATCGAAAGGCTTAGTTAAATATGTTCACTCTTTGCCTATAGCAACATAGCTGTTCCAGTTTCTCGTAGAGTAGGCAAAAATTTTAAGAGCTGATCTTTGAATCTACTTTTATTACGTTAAAACTTAAGCGAACTGGGCAAGTAAGTAGAGGACTGATACATCGATTATGATTAAAAAAACCTGAGGGTGTATTTTCTCACCTATAATGGAGCGGACAAATTTAGGAAATGAGTTTTATAGGCAATAAGTACTGATAATTGGTTTGCAATTAGTTCTTTAATTTTACACTTGTATTGTACGTAATAAGTTCCTACATGATGATGTGATTGAGTAATTCTCTTTTACGTATTCCTTCAAATTTTCGTAACCCCTTTTAAGCCGTATTTGGGTTAAAACGTTCACGTAAGCGTCAATATTACTAACGTATGACACGACGTAAACTCCGTCAAGTCGTTGGTAATTAATTATCCCCTCAATACCTTTCACTGTAGTTATTGCTGGTCTACCGTAAGCCATGCATTCAAGGACTTTAGTCTTAATCCCCAATTCCAGCAGTTAAAGGAATAAAACAGACATATGCCTCACTTATAATATACTTTTATCCAGGTGTTTACGCGTTGATCTTAGCTTTGTGAGATTGCTC